>DASZHU010000256.1:0-9619 GCA_035937605.1 Acidimicrobiales bacterium
AACGACAAGAAGTTCTACCCGCTGTACGCGAAGTGCATCGAGCTCGACATCCCGATGTGCATCACGACCGGCGTGCCCGGGCCGCGGGTGCCGATGCTCTGCCAGAAGACCGAGCTACTCGACGAGGTGTGCTGGTTCTTCCCCGAGCTGAGGGTCGTGATGCGCCACGGTGCGGAACCGTGGGACGCGCTCGCCGTGAAGCTCATGCTCAAGTGGCCGAACCTCTACTACTCCACCAGTGCGTTCTCGCCGAAGTACTACCCGAAGACGATCATCGACTTCGCCAACACGCGCGGCGCCGACAAGGTGATGTACGCGGGCTACTTCCCGATGGGGCTCTCGCTCGAGCGGATATTCAAGGACATGCAGAACGTGCCGTTCCGCGATCACGTGTGGCCGAAGTTCCTCCACGAGAACGCCACCAAGGTCTTCAACCTCTGATGTCGGACTCTCGGTTCCCCTTCCCCATCCCGTTCGGGTGGTTCTGCGTCGGCTATCCCGACGAGATCACCGAGCACCCCCGGCCGCTGTACTACTGGGGTCGACACCTCGTCGGCTGGCGCGACCGAACCGGCGACGTGCACGTCATGGACGCGTTCTGCCCGCACCTCGGCGCCCACCTCGGCCACGGCGGCAGCGTCGAGGATTGCCAGATCGTGTGCCCGTTCCACGGGTGGAAATACGACGCCGATGGGCGCAACACCGAGATCCCCTACAGCGAACGCACGAACGCGAAGGCGAAGATCCGCACGTTCCCCGCGCTGGAGCGCAACGGCGTCGTGTTCGCGTGGTACCACCCCGACGAGGCCGTCAGCCCGATGTGGGACGTGCCGCTCGTGCCCGAGTTCTCCGGCGCCGCCGACTGGTCCACCGACATCCGTACGTCGTACGAGATCGAGACGACGTGGCAGGAGATGGCCGAGAACGGCGTCGACTCTGCGCACTTCCGTTACGTGCACGACACGGCCACGGTGCCGATGCTCGAATCGTACGAGACCGGCTTCCCCCATTCGCAGATGAAGTCGTCGCAGAAGTTCCCCACGCCGCGCGGCGTCATGGAGGGGCGCATCGACACGCAGTCATGGGGCCCCGGGATCTCGCTCGTGTCCTTCGCCGGCATCGTCGACACGCTGAACCTCGCGGTCACCACGCCGATCGAGCGGGACAAGTGCATCGTGCGGTTCAACTTCCGCTTCAAGACAATGGGCGACGAGGCCACGACCGCGAACGTGGGCAAGGCATTCGTGAACGAGGTGCACAAGCAGCTGCTCGAGGACAAGCCGATCTGGGAACACAAGGCCCACCTCGTGCGTCCGGCGCTCGCGGACACCGATGGGCCGTTCATGAAGTTCCGCAAGTGGTGCGCGCAGTTCTACGCAGAGCCGGTCGGCGACGAGCGGCTCATCTTCCCTCCCCCGTTCTGGCCGGACCGCGTCGACGACGCGCCGCGCAAGGCAACCGCGTCCGCCCGCCTGGCCGACTGACCTGGCGCCCGCCCGCGCCGCGGGTCAGCCGAACGTCGGCTGCACGTAGTTCGGAACCAGCTCGACCCACGTGCGACCGGGGTGCATGACCATCTCGCCGCCGGCGTTGTCGTGGAAGACGGTGGGCGCGTCGGTCGTGGGGCGGGTCCAGGTGCCCTCCACGAGTTGACCGTCACGCATGAGCCACGCCGGCCCCTGACCGATGACCACGACGAGCGGATCCTGCACGCCGGTCACGTCGAAGACGCCCGACCCCTCGATCCCCACCGACATCATCAACACGTTCACCGCGCTGATCGGCGCGCCGTCGTCGAGCACGTCGGGTGCCCCGTTCTGGTCGCGCTCGTACAGGCTCCCCGTCCAGTGCCAACCGACGTCGGTGAACTGGCCCATCGGGATGTCGACGGTGGTCGCCGGCGGGCGACCGGTCAAGCCGCCGAAGCGATACAGCGCCGGCGGCGGCGGCGAGTGGTCCCCGGCTTCGGCGCCTGCGGCGTAGAGGTCCGCGGTCGACGCGAACACGTTGTGCGGCGCGCTGCGGGAGTGGTCCCGGTAGAACGCAGGTACGCCCGCGTCGTTCGACAGCAGCGTGGCGTGGCCATGGTCCTCCGTCGGCGCGATCTCGCCGGGTGCCGCGCCCGAGTAGGCGAACAATCCCCCACCGAGCTGGTCGAGCAGATCGGCATCGACCGGACGCGCCGAGCGGATCGGGCCGACGACCGCGGCGTCCTGGGACTGGAAGGTCGCGAACAGCCTCGTGATGCCGCCCTCCACGAGCGCCTCCGTCACGATGTCCGCGTTGTTCAGGCCCACTTGCGGAAGCGCGTTCGAGATGTTGTCGACCTTGATCGACAACGCGGGCCGCGTCGCCGGCGGTCCATTCGTGGGCAGACCCGTCAGCGGGAACACCGGCGGAGGTGGTGCCTGGGTCGTCGAGACGTGCGACGACGGCGCGCTCTTCGTGGCGACTTTTCCGGCTTTGCTGCCTCCGCAGCCCGCGAGCGCCAGGGCGACAGCGGCGAGCACGCACAGACCGCGAGAAGGACGGCGGCGGCGGAGATGGCGATAACGCTCGGTCACGAGTCCCACCCTCGATGGTTCGACTCCGCCTGGTTCGGAACCTACCCAACAGGCGCGCGGAGGGCGCGGATCCCCCTTCGAAACGACGCAAAAGGTGCGCTTCAGCGCGTGCGGGGCGGGGGCATCAGCTGGAGGTCGCCGGACTGCATCCCGCCGTCGATCACGAACTCGGTGCCGGTGCAGTAGGCGCTCTCGTCGGACGCCAGGAAGAGCACGAGGTTGCTGATGTCGTCGGGGGTGCCGATCCGACCGGCCGGCAGGCGCCGGTAGTAGCCGCTCTCGCCGTCGTCACCGACGGCCTTCACCATGTCGGTCAGCACACCGCCGGGATGCACCGAGTTCACGCGTATGCCGTCGTGTCCGAGTTCGAGCGCCGCGACCTTGGTGATGCCCCGAACCCCGAACTTCGAGGCGGTGTACTCCACCGCGAACGGAACCCCCCACATGCCCGCCGTGGAGGAGATGTTCACGATCGAACCACCGCCGCTGTCCCGCAGCGCGGGCGCCGCCGTCTTCATGCCGAGGAAGGTGCCGACGAGGTTGATCGACAGCACACGCATGAAGTTCTCCACGGTGGTGTCGACCAGCGGGGTGAACGCACCGAGCACGCCGGCGTTGTTCACGAGCACGTGCAAGCCACCGAACGCGTCGACGGTCGAGCCCACGACCTCGCGCCACTCGTCCTCCGACGTGACGTCGAGGTGCAGGAAGACCGCCGAGTCGCCGAGGTCCTTGGCCACGGCTTCGCCCTCCGCGTCGAGGACGTCGGCGATCACGGCCCGAGCACCCTCCGCGACGAACCGCCGTGCCTCGGCTTCACCCTGTCCGCGCGCCGCGCCGCTGATCAGCGCAACCTTTCCTTCGAGCCGCCCGCTCAACGGCCCCCCCACACTTCGAACTTGCAGTACGGACGAAACGCTTCTGTTTCGCCCGTACTGCAAGAACGAACCGGGGTCATGGCTTCTCGGAGCTGACGACCCACATGGCGTAGAACTGCGAGCCGCCGCCGTACGCGTGACCAAGCGCGACCTTGGCCCCGTCGACCTGGTGCTCGCCGGCTTGGCCGCGCACCTGCATCGCCGCCTCCGCGAACCGCAACATGCCCGACGCGCCGATCGGGTTCGACGACAGCACTCCCCCACTCATGTTGACGGGCAGATCGCCGTCCATCGCGGTGGCGCCGTCTTCCACCATGCGCCAACCCTCACCCGGCCCTGCGAACCGCAGGTTCTCGAGCCACATCGGCTCGAACCACGAGAACGGCACGTACATCTCGACGCAGTCGATCTGGTTGCGCGGGTCGGTGATGCCGGCCTGCCGGTACACGTCGTTGGCGCACTGAATTCCTCCGAGGGGCAGCACCGGATCGCGATCCGCCGACATCGTCGGCTCCGATCGCATCGAGGTGCCGTGCACCCACGCCGGCGGACGGCTGCCGGACAGCGCGTCCTCCGCAGCGAGCACGAGCGCGCACGCGCCGTCGGACGAAGGACACGTCTCCGCGTACCGAATGGGATCCCACAGCATGATCGACTGCTCGATCGACTCGAACGTGATGTCGTGCTCGTGCAGGTGCGCGTACGGGTTCTTCAGCGCATTCTTGCGATCCTTCAGCGCGACGAGGATGCCGATGTGATCCGGCGCCTTCGCCCGACGCATGTACGAGCGGATGTGCGGCGCGAAGTAGCCGCCGGCCCCGGCGTGCATAGGTGGCTGGAACGGGATCGGCAGCGAGAGCGCCCACATTGCCTCGCTCTCGGACTGCTTCTCGAACGCGACCGTCAGCACGCGCTTGTGCACACCCGCTTGTACGAGCTGGGTCGCGACGATCGTCGTCGAGCCCCCCACCGAACCCGCGGTGTGCACGCGGAACAGCGGCTTGCCCACGGCCCCGAGGGCGTCGGTGAGGTACAGCTCCGGCATCATCACGCCCTCGAAGAAGTCGGGGGCCTTACCGATGACGACCGCGTCGATGTCCTCCCAACCAACGTCGGCGTCTTGGAGCGCGCGGTCGGCCGCCTCGCGGACCAAACCCGCCATCGACACGTCGCCCCGGGTGGCCTGATGCTTCGTCTGGCCGATGCCGACGACGGCGACTCGTTCCTTCCCCATCAGCCACCCTCCAGGATCGCGACGAGGTTCTGTTGCAGGCAGGCGCCGCTGGTGGCGTGCGCGATCGCTCGGCTGGCACGACCGTCGATGATCCTCGCCGCCGCTTCGCCGAACCGGATGAGCCCGGCGGCCATGATCGGGTTGGCGCACAGCGCACCGCCAGACGGGTTGATGTCGACGTCGCCCCCGAGACCAAGTGCGTCGCGCACGATGACCTCCTGATGGCTGAACGGCGCGTGCAGCTCGGCGACATCGAACGAACCGGTGCCCGCGCCCGCTTTGTGTCCGGCGGCCCGCGTCGACGGCGAATCCGACAGCTCCCGCAATCCCAGCACGGCCGACTCGATGCGGTGGTCGATGCCACGTATCCACGCCGGCCGACTGCAGTGCGCTCTGGCCACGTCGTCGGCCGCGATCACGACGGCGGCCACACCGTCGGTGATCGGCGGGCAGTCGTCCTTGCGCAACGGGTCGACGATCATCGGCTCCGCCAGCACCTCGTCGGCGGACTTGTCCCACTTCAGCTGCGCGTGCGGGTTGTCAAGCGCCGACTTGCGACTCCGGGCAACGACGTCGGCGAAGTCCTTCTCCGTCGCCTTGCCCGACTCGAGCAACGTGCGTGCCTGCAGCGCGGCGAGCGAGATCGCGTCGGGCCACAACGGCGCGACGAAGTACGGGTCGAGCTGCCGGCTCAGCACCTCGTGCGTCGGCCCGGGCGACGACTTGCCGTAGCTGTAGATCAGCGCGGTGTCAATCTCACCCAGCTGGAGCTTGACCCACGCCTCGTACAGCGCCCACGCACCGTCCATCTCGACGTGGCTCTCCTGGATCGGGGGCCAGGGGCCGACACCGTCCAGCGTTTGCACGAAGCTGAACGCGGTGCCGGCGAGGTAGTCGGTCGAGCCGCTCACCGTGAAACCGATGTCGTTCTTCGTCATCCCAGCCCGTTCGATGGCCGCCGCCGTCACGGGCATGAGCATCTCGACTTCGTTCGCATTCGTGACGGCGCGCGAGTGATCGCTCTGCGCGAACGAGATGATCGCAACGTCACGCATGCTGCACCTCGACACTGTCTCTCTCGACGTCACGCATGTTCCAGCTCTCCCCATCCGTGCTCGCCCGGTTGATGCACCTCGGCGTCCGGCTCGCCGTTCGGCTTGAAGTACCGGATGCTCTCGAGCGTCGGCCCGATCTTGTCGTCCTCCAGCCACACGGCCTCGACGCGCATTCCGATGTGCACGTCGTCGACCGCGACCTCCTGGAGGAGATGCATCAGGGAGAGGTCGGCGCCGTCGAGCAGGATCAGCGCGCTCGTGTACGGCACCTCCATCGCCTGGCCGTAGAACTGCACGTTCACAATGCAGAACGACGTGACCGTGCCCTTGTGGGGGAGGTCGACCTGGTCGGTGGTCGGGATGCCGTCGCTCGGGCACGAGCCTCGGGGGGGCACGTAGACCTTCCCGCACTTCGGGCAGCGTTCGCCCAGGATCTTCTTCTGCGCCAGGCCGGTGAGGAACCGGGTCGTGGCCGCGCCTGCCGTGTAGGCGTAGTGCATCTCCGCCGGCGTGCGCACGCTCTTGACGAGCTCGACGTCCTTCAACGACTTCGGGAGGGTCAGCTCGGCCATCACGCCTCCCCCGGCACGAAGCACTCGATGTCGTTGATGTGGCCCTCGCGTTCCGCGCGCCAACGCGGCACGACGTGCATGCCTGTCCACATCGCGCCAATGTGACCGGCGTCGACCGCGTGCAGCAATGCGGACTCCGCACCGTCGATGCGGATCAGCGCCCATGCGAACGGTCGGTCGAGTGGATCCTTCGGGCGCGGTGTCGCGACCCATGCCCACGTCGTGACGGTGCCGCCGGGGCCCACCTCGACGACCTCCGTCGCGGGCTCGTGGGTCTCGGGGTCGTACTCCATCGGCGGTACCAGGACGCGCCCGTCACCCGTCTTCGTTCCCACGATCACCTGCTCGCGCAGGCCGGTCAGGAACGCGCCGATCACCGGTCCGGTGGTACGGCTGAACGGATACTCGATGACGAGGGGGGCGGTCAGAACCTCGGTGCGGTCTGCCATCGAGGCGGCACGCTAGCGCGCAAACTGGAACACGTTCTAGTCTCGTCTCCGTGGCTGAACTGGGCTTCTTCCGGCAAGCAGCGGCCGATCCCGACCGCGTCGCGCTCGTTGGTCCGGACGGCACCGAGGTCACCGCGGGCGAGTTGGCGGCGCGCGCCAACCAGGTGTCGCACGGCCTGCGCGCGCTCGGGATGGAGCGCGGCGACACCATCGCCGTGGTCGTTCCCAACGGCATCGAGATGATGGAGTTGGTGCTCGGCGCGCAGCAGATCGGGCTGTATATGACGCCCATCAACCATCATCTCGTCGGCCCCGAGATCGCCTACATCGTGAACGACAGCGACGCCAAGGTGCTCATCGGTCACGAACGGTTCGCCGACGCGCTTCGTGCCGCCGGCGAGGAGATCTCCCTCGATGCCACGCATCGGTTCGCCATCGGCACCGTGACCGATTGGCGACCGCTCGCGGATCTCGTCGAGGGACACCCTGCGACGCGCCCCGACGACCGGACCGCGGGCGCGCCCATGCACTACACGTCGGGTACCACCGGCAAGCCGAAGGGCGTCAAGCGGACGCTGCACGATCTCGATCCCGATGAGGGCGGTGCCCTCTACTCGATGTTCTTGATGCTCTTCGGCGTGCAGGCCGAGGACGACAACGTCCACATCACCGGCTCGCCGCTCTACCACACGGCCGTGTTGCTGTGGACGACGAACTCCTTGCACCTCGGCCACAAGGTCGTGCTCATGGACAAGTGGTCGCCCGAGGGAATGCTCGAGCTCATCGACCGGTACGGCGTCACGACCTCCCACATGGTGCCGACGCAGTTCCACCGGCTTCTCGCCCTGCCCGACGACGTAAGGGCGAAGTACGACTGCTCGTCGGTGCGGTGCATGGTGCACGCCGCCGCGCCGTGCCCGCCGGACGTGAAGCGGCGGATGATCGAATGGTGGGGCGACGCGGTGATGGAGTACTACGCCGCCACCGAGGGCGGGGGCACGATCGTCACCGCCAAGGAGTGGCTCGAGCGTCCGGGTACCGTCGGCAAGGCGTGGTCGGGTTCGGAGATCCGCATCCTCGACGACGACGGCACCGTCTTGAAGCCCGGCGAGATCGGCACCGTGTACATGCTGCTGGCGCAGGCGATGTTCGAGTACAAGGGTGACAAGCAGAAGACCGAGGGCAACCGCGTCTACTTTCCGGATGGCACCGCGTTCTTCACGGTCGGCGACGTCGGCGAGCTGGACGACGACGGCTACCTGTTCCTACGCGACCGCAAGATCGACATGATCATCAGCGGCGGGGTCAACATCTATCCCGCCGAGATCGAGGGCACCTTCTACCAGTGCCCATCGGTCGGCGACGTGGCGGTGTTCGGGATCCCGAACGCGGACTGGGGCGAGGAGATCAAGGCGGTGATCGAGCCCGCAGCCGGCGTCGAGCCGGACGCGCGGCTCGAAGATGAGCTGCGCGCGTTCGCCGAGGCGAATCTGGCGTCGTACAAGCGCCCGAAGTCGTACGACTTCATCGTCGAGATGCCGCGCGACCCCAGCGGCAAGCTCTTCAAGCGCAAGCTCCGCGACCCGTACTGGGAAGGCCGCGCCACCGCGATCTGACTGCCGTCAGTCGTACTGGTCGAGCATCAGGTGGGCGGCGATCTCGACCTCGTCGCCGACGTGGTTGATGCCGTACCAGCGGTTCACCCATCCGACGAGCGACGAGAACCACACATGCCCCAGCACGCGCACGATGTCGTCACGCGTCGCGACGTCGAAGTCGTCGGGGAACGCACCGGCGATGATGCCGTTCATCACCTCGCCGACCTCGCGCTGGCACCGGGCCGCGTGCGGATCGGTGGACGACAGCGCCGTCACCACCGCCTCGGACAGCTTCGGCTCGAGCTCCATGCCGCGCGTGGCGCGGCGCAGCACGTCGACCACCCGCTCACTGAGGTGGTCACCCTTCGGCGGCTTGCGTGACACCTTGCGGCCGAGCTCGGCCGCCCACTCCACGAGCGTCTCTGCCAGCAGGTGATCCTTCGAGCTGAAGTAGCGGTAGATCGTCCCGATGGCGACACCGGCCGTCGTGGCCACGTCGCGCATCTGCACCGCGTCGTAGCCACCATCGGCTCCGAGCGTCAGGGCGGCGTCGATCACGCGCCCCCGACGCGCCGCCTGGCTCTTCGTCAACCCCGCCGTCGTCATTGGGGCTCCCACAGCCGGCGACCGTGTGACGTCCTCATCGGGGCTCCCTGGGCAGTCCCAGCACACGCTCGCCTACGATGTTGCGTTGGATCTCGTCGGTGCCGCCGCCGATCGAGGACTGCACCGCGTTGATGAACTTCTGCTGCAGCACGCCGTCCGCGTACGCATCGGGGTGTTCGAGCGTGCCGTACGGGCCCTGGATCTCGAGCGCCAGGCTGCCCAGCTGCTTGACGTATCGGGCATACGCCAGCTTCATGATCGATGCCTCGGGCCCGGGCCGGCGCCCCTGCGACAACGCCGTACGGCTGCGCATCCGCAGATAGCGGATGATCTCGTTGCGGCTCCACAGCGCCATGAAGCGCTGACGGAACACAGGATCGTCGTTGCACCCGAGCCGCCGAGCGAGCGCGAGGATCCGGTCCGGATCCGAGATGCCCGATCCGCCGGCGATGGTCACGCGCTCGTTGGACAGCGTGGTCACCGCGACCTTCCAACCGTCGTTCACCTCGCCCACGACGTTCTCCGCCGGGATCCGCACATTGGTGAGGAACACCTCGTTGAAGTGTGCTTCACCGTTCATCTGGCGGAGCGGACGGATGTCGACGCCCGGCGTCGTCATGTCGATCACGAAGTACGTGATGCCCGCGTGCCGCGGCGCGTCGG
>DASZHU010000257.1:0-6712 GCA_035937605.1 Acidimicrobiales bacterium
CAGGTGGTTGGAGGGGAGGAACGACAGCAGATGGCGAACGTCGTCGAGGCACGCCTTGTCGTCGTTCGCGATGAACTGGCACACGCCCGACTTCGACGCGTGCGTGATCGCACCGCCGAGCTCCTGCTGCGTGACGTCTTCGCCCGTGACGGTCTTCACCACGTCGGGGCCGGTGATGAACATGTATGACGTGCCGTCGACCATGAACACGAAGTCGGTCATCGCCGGGCTGTACACCGCGCCGCCGGCGCATGGCCCCATGATCACGCTGATCTGCGGGATGACCCCGGACGACTGCACGTTCCGATAGAAGATGCCGCCGTAGCTGTCGAGGCTCACGACGCCCTCTTGGATGCGCGCCCCGGCACCGTCGTTGAGCCCGATGACCGGCGCGCCGACCTTCTGCGCCATGTCCATGAGCTTGTGGATCTTCTCGGCGAACACCTCACCGAGCGCGCCGCCGAAGATCGTGAAATCCTGGCTGAAGATGAAGACCTTGCGGCCGTCGACCGTGCCCCACCCGGTGATGACACCGTCGGTGTACGGACGGTCGGTGGCTTCGGGTAGGCGCGTGCGAGCAAGGAGGTCGAGCTCGTGGAACGAGCCCTCGTCGAGCAGGTACTCGACCCGCTCGCGGGCGAGCATCTTGCCGCGGCCGTGCTGGCGTTCGCGAGCAGACTCCGAACCCGCGTTGAGGGCTTGCTCCTTGCGCTTGTTGAGCTGCTCGAGACGGTCACTCACCGGATGCTGCGACATGTCGCGTCCGAGGGTAGTGGACGGCTTCTGGCGGATTCCTACCCGGTGACCTGCGTGTCCAGGATGTCGATCGCGAGCGGAATGGCGAGCACGAGCCGTTGCATCTGCTCGTCGAGCGACCCCTCGATCGCGGTGGCGTAGTCGGCCCCGGCCAGCATCAGCCCGTCCGGAGGCGACAGCACCGTCCGCGCCACCGAACCCCGCCGCGCCCCACTCGCCTGCAACTCCCATTCGTCGGTGGCGCCACTCGACAGCTTCACCGTGGCGGTGGCGTCGCCGTCGACGGGCGTGACGTCGTAGCGCGAGCGGAGCCGCCCGATCTTGGTGATCGTGCCGACGAGGTAGCCCGCAGGGTCGAGCACCTCGACGCTGCTCTTGAGGCTCGGCTTCGAGACCTCCAGCACCGTTCCGCCGGACGCATCCTCGAAGCGGTAGCCGGGCGTGCCGTCGATCATCGCGACGAACTGCCCGAGCGCTCCGGTCGGCCCGACGATCGCGACCGCCTTTTCGTCCTCGCTACGCCATTGGGCGAGTCGGCTCATCGTGAAGGCGGGCACGGTGAGCACGCCGTAGGGCGACGTGGTCTGCTGCCCGTCGATCGTCACGTGCTCGGTCCACTGCGTGCCGTCGTGATAACGCAGCTCGCCGACGCCGGTCGGATCCTCGTACCAACCCGCCGCCGGCCCGCTGTTCGTCACGCTCGTAGTCTGGCCCGCAATGGACCTTCCGGTCATGCCCCCGGTCGCGCCGATGCTGTCGAAGGGTGTCGCGACACTCGACGCCCTGCCAGATGGCGCGGAGCTCGTCTTCGAGCCCAAGTGGGATGGGTTCCGCTGCATCGTCTTCCGCGACGGCGACGACGTGGTGCTCGGCAGCCGCAACGAGCGACCGCTCACGCGCTACTTCCCCGAGCTCGTCGAGGCGCTGCAACGCGAGCTGCCCGCACGGATCGTGGTGGACGGCGAGGTCGTCGTACCTGGCGCGACCGGGCTCGACTTCGACGCGCTGCAACAGCGGATCCACCCTGCGGAATCGAGGGTGCGTCGCCTCGCCGCCGAAACACCCGCGGCGTTCATCGCGTTCGACCTGCTCGCGCTCGGCGCGAAGGATCTGACCGAGCAGCCGTTCACAGCCCGTCGCGCCGCGCTCGAGGCCGCGCTGGCCGAGGTGCAACCGCCCGTGCACCTGACGCCCGCGACCACGTCGATCGCCGAGGCGGCCGACTGGTTCACGCGCTTCGAGGGCGCAGGCCTCGATGGAGTGGTGGCCAAGCCGGCCGACATCGCCTACCTGCCCGACAAGCGGGTGATGTTCAAAGTGAAGCACCACCGCACCGCGGAGTGCGCGGTCGCCGGGTTCCGGATGCACAAGGACGGCAAGGGTGTCGGGTCGCTGCTACTCGGCCTGTACGACGGAGAGCGCACGCTGCACCACGTGGGTGTGTGCGCGTCGTTCACCGCGAAGTTCCGTGTCGAGCTGCTGAACGACCTGAAGCCTCTGCAGAAGAACGCGCTCGACGACCACCCGTGGCGGGGCTGGGCCGAGATGTCCGGCGCGGGACGGATGCCGGGCGCGGTCAGCCGCTGGAACGCGCAGAAGGACCTCTCCTGGGAGCCGGTGCGGGTCGAGCGTGTGGTCGAGGTCGAGTTCGACCAGCTGCAGTCGAGCCGATTCCGCCGCGTCGCGCGCTTCATCCGCTGGCGTCCGGACAAGAAGCCCGCCGCTTGCACCTACGACCAGCTCGACGTCGCCGTCCCCCTCGAGCTCCGCGACGTCTTCACCTCCTGACAACCATCGTGCGTTGGCACGGCCGCTGGGGGGTGCCAATGCACGACGGTCACGACTTCTTGGCGCGGGAGGGGGCGACGCGGGGAGGTTCGCCTTCCATCTTCGGATAGACGGGCGGCCAGGGCGCGTCCATGAGCCCCGAGTCGAGGTCGCGCCGCGACATCTCCAGCAGCGGCTCGAGCGACTGAGGGCAGTCCGCGATGCCGCGCCACGGGTCGCCGCGCTCGGCCACGATCGGCGGAACCGTCACGAGCGTGAGCTCCTCCGGCTGCACTGCGGGCAGCTCGTCCCAGGCGAAGGGGGTGGACACCTGGCCGCCGGCACGGGGGCGCACCGACCACGCGCCGAACACCGTCTTGTGCGGCGCGTTCTGGTTGAAGTCGACGAAGACACGGGCGCCGCGCTCCTCCTTCCACCACGCCGCGGTGATCAGCTCAGGCCGGCGACGTTCGAGCTCGCGCGCCACGGCGACCGCGGCGGCGCGCACGTCGTACGACGTCCACCGCGGCTCGAGTCGGACGTACACGTGCAGACCGCGATTGCCGGTCGTTTTCGGGTGCGACTCGAGGCCCTTCTCGTCGAGCAGGACCTTCAGCTCGCCCGCGGCCTCACGCACCTGCTCGAACACGACGCCCGGCGAAGGGTCGAGATCGATGCGCAGCTCGTCGGCGTGCTCGGGATCGGCGGCGAGGTTGGGCCACACGTGGAAGCCGATGCATCCGAGGTTGACAGCCCACAGCACGTGCGCGAGGTCGGCGGCGACAAGCGCGTCGCTCGTCGTGCCGTTCGGCGTACTCACCACGGTCGTCTGCAACCAATCCGGGTGCGATGCCGGCACGCGCTTTTGGAACCACGACTTGCCGGTCGCGCCTTCCGGGAAGCGTTGCAGCAGCGTCGGGCGTCCGCCCATCGCGGCCATCAATGGCTCGCCGATCGCGACGTAGAAGTTGACGAGCTCGATCTTGGTCTCACCGCGCGTCGGGAAGTACACCTTGTCGGGGTTCGTGATCGCCACGACTTTGCCGTCGACCTCGATCTCGACGACCGACTTCGCGGCCATCAGCGCGCCCTTCGCTCCGCGAGCCGGATGGCCCGCTCGGCCAGGCCCACGCCGTTGATCTTCTCGCTCAGCGCGATGAGGTCCTTTGTCGGACCCTTCCATTCGAGCTCGTCAACGGACGCGATGACCGGCGCGTCGACCTCGATCGTCGCGATGCGCCGGAAGAGCAACGCGAGGTCGAAGTGCTCGCGCAGCGTTGCCGCGAGACGGCCGGGGTTGCGCACGCCGACACCCCACTCCTCGCCGACCGACGGGATCGCCTCGAGGTGCTCGAACTTCGCGAGCACCGCGGCCGCAGTCTTCGACCCCCACCCCGCGAGCCCCGGGAACCCGTCGGCGCTGTCACCGACCAGCGCTAGGTAGTCGGGGATCGAGGCCGGCCCGACGCCGAACTTCTCCCGCACCCCGTTCGCGTCGAACACGAGGTCGCGGCGGCGGTCCCACTGCACGACCTTGCCGCCGACGCACTGGCCGAGGTCCTTGTCGGGAGTGCAGATCAACACCTGCGTGACGCGCGCGTCGGCGGCCGCGACCCGCGCCGCCGCACCCAACGCGTCGTCCGCCTCGAGTTCCACCATCGGCCACGTCGCGATGCCCGCGGCGCTCAACACTTCCTCGATGAGGGAGAACTGAGCCAGCAGGTCGGGCGGCATCCCTGCGCTCGTCTTGTACCCGGGCCACAGGTCGTTGCGGAACGACTCGATGATGTGATCGGTAGCGACCCCGACATGGGTCGCACCGGACTCGAGCAGTTGCAACACCGATCCGAGGACGCCGCGGGTCGCGCCGAGGTCGGGATCCTTGTTGTTCGGCGCGAAGTGGTAGCGGAAGAGCTCGTACGTGCCGTCGACGAGATGCGCCTTCATGCTCCGACGAGTCGTAGCACGTCGTCCGGCGTCGCGACGCCGTCATGCACGATCTCGCCGTCCCGCAGGGCGATGCAGCGGGACACCCGCTCGACGAACTGGGCGTCGTGCGTGGCCACGACGATGGTGTGCCCGGAGCCGTGCAGCTCCTCGAGCACCTCGAGCAGGGCGATCTTGCCGGTGGCGTCGAGGCCGACGAATGGCTCGTCGACGAGCAGTAGCTCGAAGGGACGTACCACGCCGAGCGCGAGCGATGTCTTCTGGCGCAGCCCGCGACTGAACCGAGCCGGCAGGTCGTCCGCGCGGTGGAGCAACCCGAACCGGTCGATGATCTCGTCGATCGCTTCGGCAGATGCGTCGACACCGTGCAACGCGGCAACGTACGACAGGTGCTCGCGCACGCTGAGGTCGTCGTAGAGCACGGGGTCGTCGGGGACGAAGCTCGTCGCCGCCCGTGACGCAGACGATCCGGCTGCGGCGCCGTTGACCTCGATCGAACCATCGGTGAGCTCGAGCGTGCCCGCGGTGAGCCGCAGGAACGTCGACTTCCCCGATCCGTTGTGACCGACGAGAGCGACGATGTCGCCGCGCGCGATCGTGAGATCGAGCGGCGCCAGCGCGACGAGGTCGCCGTACGACTTCGACGCACCGTGAGCCTCGAGCATCGGCTCAGCCATCAGCGGCAACCTCCGGTTCCCGCCTGGGGATGGCTGCGTCCATCTGGCGACGCCACCACGCATGGATCTGATCGCGCTGGCGCACCCAGCCGCACACGAGGATGAACAGCACGAGCACGCCACCACCCGCGGCGAGCGCCACCGGCGGTGCCGACACGCCGTGGCGGGCGGCGGTGCGCGCCGCGAGCACGGGGACGATGCCGATGACCGCCATCGCGGGCGGCCACGCCGATCGGTACACGATGCGCATGCCCGCGACCTCAGGCGGCATCAGGCTCCACGTGTCGCCCGTGCCGCCTTGGCTCGGTGCGCCCGCAAGCACGCTCACGAGTGCGCCGCACACCGCTCCAAGCGCGGCCGGAAGCGCGCACGCGGCCGCGATCTCCAGGGCGGCGACCGACGGGCCGGCGAGCACGGCCGCCACCGCCCCGACCACCGCGACGAGCACCATCGCCACGACCGCAACCGGAACGTGGCGGAGCTCGACCGCGCCCGGCGCGATCGGGACGGAGTTGCGTCGCGTCGGATGATCGACCTCCTGTGCGAGCGGCTCGACCGCGTCGAGCGCCGCGAGGTACAGCGCGATGCCCGAAACCGCGATCAGCGGCGAGGTACCCGCCCACGCGGCCCGCGCGGACACGCCGGCCACCGCGCCGAGCAGTACCAGGCGGGCAACGCGCGCCGCAGGCCAGCGCAGCAGGCCTTGCAGCCCACGGCCCCACACGGGGAACCGCCGCGTGCCGGCACTGCGCGTCCGGAGCCACGGTCGCAGCCGAGGCAGCTCCATCGCGAGCTGTCTCCGCAGCACGATCACGGTACGCACGTCTTGCAACGTGGCCGCGAACCGCAGCTGGCCCACGAGCGTCGACCGCCGCTCGGCGGCTTCGACCGAGACGTTGCCCACAAGCGACAACCCCACGAGCAGGGCCGCGATCGCGACGACGATCGCGATGAGGCCCAGCACGTTGAAGTCCAGCGGCCACAGCGCAATGTGTCCCACCGCGGTGGCCGGCGACCCTTCGAACGCGTTGGCGCCGTCGGCGACCGCCCAGGCGATGAGCGCAAACCCGACCAGCGACGTGATCCACGACGGGATGCGAAGGCCCGACGCCAGCAGCGCGGCGCCGTAGCCGAGCGCGATGAGCGTGAGCGCGAACAACGCGCCGCAGGCGGCCCACGTGATGTCCTCCTCGGGCAGGCGGTGCGCAGCGAGGATCCCCGCCACGGCGCCGGCCACGGCGGCCACGAAGAGCAGGAACCGCAGTTGCCGCACCGCGGGCCCGCGCATCGCGGTGGTGCGATCGACCGGGGCGAGCAGCACGTGGCGAACCTCGGCCTGTTCGAGCGCGATCGGCCCGCCGCGACTGCCGGAACGAAGGCCCACCGCGACGACGACGGCCGCGACGACACCGAGCCAGTCCGGCCCGTTGCTCGTCAGGCGCGCGAGCTGCGAAGGGGTGAGAAAGCCGTCACCGACGAAGCCGGCGCCGATGAGCACGGCTGCGCCACCGAGCAGCGCGGTGAGATACGCCTGGTAGAGCGCGTCGATCCAGTGGACGTCGGCG
>DASZHU010000258.1:0-2282 GCA_035937605.1 Acidimicrobiales bacterium
ATCTCGGCCTCGCACGCCCGAAGCCGGTCATAGCGGCCGACGCCCACGATGTCGACGCCCACGAGGGCGACGAATGCTTGGCGGTCGCGATGATCGACATTCGTGAACCGGCCGACCTCCTCGGCGGTGAGGTGCGGATGCACCGTGAAGAACCGCGACCGTTGAGACTCTGATGACAGCCCCTCGTGAAAGCGCACCAGCTCTTCGGCGTCGGACGGCCGGATCGCGCGGACCAGTACCGCGGTGCCATCGAGCAAGCGGTGCGCGGTGATCATGGCGACACCTCGTCCATCGCGTGGAGCCTGGTTCCCGAATCGGTGCGAGAGAAGATGTTGCTCGCTTCGTCGACGATGTAGCTCACCGGGAAGATCGGGGGATGGTCGTCAACGATCAATGCGACTCCGTCGATCGCTCCGCTCGGACATGGCGGTCGCAGCCGAGAGCCGACAGGCTCTCGATCTCGGCGTGGTGTTCTGGGACCTTCATGTGGGTGCTTTCTGCTTCGGCCGCTTCGCCCGTGGTGAGCCGACGAGAAGGTTGAGTACTTCCCCGATGGTGCGCTCGCGGCTGACGGACTCGCGCAACGGAAGGTGCTCTTGAATCTCGTACCGGTTCCGCCGACCGTCTCGCTCTTTGACGACGTAGCGCGCCTCCGCAAGATCCGTGACGATCCCGTGCACGGTTCGCTCCGTGATGTCGAGCTCGGCGGCGATGTCGCGCAACCGGACGCCGGGATCCTGGGCGATGCACAGCAACACCCGACCGTGATTGGTGAGAAAGCTCCATTCGGCCATCACAAAGGAGAGTAACAACTCCTGCAATGTATTGCCAGTATTGTTCTACGCATGTATGGTTGTCGCGAAGCGCAAGACGCCGAGCTGGCCCCACTCGTACAGGCCGTCGCCGCTCCACCCTCCTCACTCACCTGCCCTCTTGTTGTCACGCGGCCGGCTCGGTGGCGGGTGGCTCGAGCACGAGCTGGCCGGTATTGGCGTCGTAGTCGAAGATCTCGCCGTACCGGCCCCAGTCGATGGCGAGGTCGAGCTGGCGACGGGCGTCGTCCTGCGAGAACCCGCGACGCAAGATGTCCAAGAAGAACCCGTCGGGCAGCGTGCCGTCCTTCGTGGCGGACAGGCTGTTGTGGATCGCGCGCACGAGGGGAGCGTTCTCTATCGCTTGCGCGGCGAAGATCTCCTTCGACTTGAGGATGTCGGCGGCGACGAACCCGTGGCCGGCGTCCGTGAGCTCGACATCGGCGTCATCGAGCCGCGCGAGGTCGAGTAGCACGGCGGCGTCGACGACGGGCAACAGGTCGTCGACTTCGAAGGTGAGTTCGCGAGCGAGATCGGGAAGGTCCTCCCGGCCGCCACGAGCTTCCACGATCTCGAGCAGACCGGCCAGGCCTCCGACGGTTGCCGCCGGCAACGGAACTTCGGTGGGCGAGCCGGTCGTGCGCCCTCCGGCGATCGGTGCGGGAACGCCCTCGTCGCGGCCGGTCATGATGCTGTAGATCGCGTCGACCTGGCCTTGGAAGAAGTCTTCACGCCGGTCACGCGGGCGGGGAAGCGCGACTTCGATCTCGGTGCGGATCCGTCCAGGGTTGGACGACAGCACGAAGATGCGGTCGGCGAGCAAGACGGCTTCTTCGATGTTGTGGGTGACGATGAGCATTGCCTTCGTGGGGAAGTCCTTGGTCGTCCACATTCGCAACAGCTCGCTACGCAGGTTCTCGGCGGTGAGTACGTCGAGCGCGGAGAATGGTTCGTCCATGAGCAGCGCGTCGGGTTCCATCACGAAGGCCCGCGCGAACCCGACTCGTTGGCGCATGCCCCCCGACAGTTCCTTCGGGTAGGCGGCTTCGAAGCCGTCAAGACCGATCTGGTCGATCGCCCGCTCCGCCCGCTCACGACGAACGTTCGGCGACACGCCACGCGCTTCGAGGCCGAGCTCGACGTTCTGGCGGACGGTGAGCCACGGCAGCAACGCAAAGCTCTGGAACACCATGGCGACACCCGGGTTGGCGCCGATCAATGGGTCGCTGCGGTAGAGAACAGTCCCGGTCGATGGCGCGATCAGGCCGGCGATGCAGCGCAACAGCGTGGACTTGCCCGAGCCCGACTTGCCGAGGAGCGCGACGATCTCGCCTTCGCACAAGGTGATGTTGATGTCGTCGAGGACGGGAAGGGGTTGACCGTCGGGCGTGGTGAACGTCTTGGTCACGTGCTCGACTGCGACGATCGTGGTGGTGTCGGGTGCGGTCACAGCGAGTACCGGGTTTCGGC
>DASZHU010000259.1:0-5670 GCA_035937605.1 Acidimicrobiales bacterium
TATCTCATCGGGTTGCCCGCGTTCTTCGGCTCGACACCCACCGTGCAGTTCGTCACGAGCTCGCTCGGGCTCACGCTCGCGCTGCTCTACCTGCCCGGCGGCTTGGGCGCTGTGGTGCAGCGCATCGGCGACGGTGTCACGGTGCTCGTCCGGGACGCGCTCGGCCGCGACGGGCGCGCCGCCGAGGCCGAACTCGTGGAGGTCGGCACGTGACCGCGGCGCGTCTGGAGCTACGAGACGTCGCCGTTGCCTTCGGCGGCCTTCGGGCCGTCGACGGCGTGAGCCTGATCGTCGCGCCCGGCGAGATCATCGGCTTCATCGGTCCGAACGGCTCCGGCAAGACGACTCTGCTCGACACGATCTCGGGCCAGCTGCTCCCCGTAGCCGGCCAGGTCCTGCTCGACGATCAGGACCTCGTGGACCACCTGCCCGAGGACCGCGCCGAGCTCGGCCTCGTGCGGTCCTTCCAGGACGCTCGCCTGTTTCCCGACCTCTCGGTCGAGGACACGTTGCTCGTGGCCGAGGACGCCCACCGGGCCGTCGGTGTGTTCGCGACGACATTCGCGTTGCCATCGGCGAGGCGGGCCGAGGCGGCCAAGCGCGCGACGGTCGAACGGCTGCTCGGCGAGCTCGGCCTCGCCCGCTTCCGACACCACCCCGTGTCCCAACTGTCGACGGGCACACGACGGATCGTCGACCTCGCGGCGATCGTGGCGGCGCGGCCCCGGCTACTGCTCCTCGACGAACCGACCGCAGGCATCGCGCAGCGCGAGGCCGAGGCGTTCGGTCCGCTCCTGCGCCGGCTGCACGAGCTGACCGGCGCGACGATCTGCATCGTGGAGCACGACGTACCGCTCGTCGTCGCGCTCGTCGACCGGCTCGTCGTGATGGAGACCGGTCGAGTCGTGAGCGCCGGCCCGGTCGACGAGGTGTTGCGCGATCCGGTCGCAGTCGACGCGTATCTCGGCGCGAGTCACGAAGCGCTCGCCCGGTCAGGAGGACCGTGATGGCTTCCACGCGATGGAGCGTGCGCGCCCGGCGCCAGTGGCGGCTGTTCAATGCCGAGCCACCCGTTGTGCGCGTCACTGCAGCAGGAGCGGCGCTCGTGTTGTTGATCGGAGTGCTCGCAGCGGTGGGTCACACAACCGGCACCTCGTCGACGGCTCATGTGGCGGCTCGCGGTCGAGCGGGTGCGGGCGTGGCATCCCGCGCGCCGGGTGCCACTGTCGCGCCCGGGGCCACGACGACGACCATGCCGGGAGTCGCCGGTGGTGCCGCATCAGGTGCGCCGGGGAGTTCCCCCGGCGCAGGCGCCCCACCGGCCGGTTCAGGTGTGGCGCCCGACGGGACACCGCTCACGGCGACTGATCGTGGCGTGTCCGCCACGAAGATCAAGGTCGTCTTTCCCTACGCCGACCTCGGTCCGATCGGCCAGGCGACCGGGCTCCAACCTGGCACCGAAGACGAGCCCACGGCGATCAACGCGTATGTGAACGACATCAACTCTCGCGGCGGCATCAATGGCCGGCTCATCGACCCCGAGATCGTGAAGTACAACCCGCTGGACGATGCGGAGATGCGGGCCGACTGCAAGGACTGGACCGAGTCGCAACAGGTGTTCGCGGTCGTCGACTCGTACGGATGGCACGACGACCATCAGCTGTGCATCACGCAGGAAGGCCACACGCCCCTCATCAGCAAATGGACGACGGTCACGGACTGGACGCAGCGTGGCAACCCGTATCTGTGGTGGACCGGTCCTGACGACGTCGAGGTGCTCGACAACCTGGTGGCGTCGTCGCTCGACGTGTTGCGCAACAGCAAGTTCGCGGTGATCGCGTCGGATCGGGCGAGCGACACGCTCGCTCTTCAGTACCTCGAGGGCTCGTTGGCGCGCGCCGGGCTGCACGAGACGATCGCTCCGCAGACGCTGAGCTTCACGCCGGGTGTCGCCGAGACGCAGGCACCCGGGGTCGGCGTGCAGCTCCAAACCCACGGCATCACGGTCGTGATCCCGTTGCTGCCGTACCTCCAGATGGTCTCGTGGTTGCAGCAAGAGGACTCGCAGCAGTACTTCCCGAAGCTGCTTCTGTCCGACTACGAGTCGGAGATCCAGGGACTGCTCGGCCTCGCCGAGACGAAGTACGAGAAGGAGCTACAGGACACGGTCGGCCCTACGGCCTTCCGCCTCGGGAGCAACGAGGATCCGACCGGCTACACGCAGCTGGGCCAGACGTGCAGCGATCAGTACCACAAGCAGGATCCGAACTACTCGCAGAACCTCGAAGGCCCTGGTGTCGCGATGACCTGGTGTCAGAACATCTACCTGTTCGCGCAGGCGGCGACGAATGCAGGCGTGAACCTCACGCGCGACACGTTCGACAACGCGATGAGTCAGATCCAGGGTTTCGGTGGCAGCGTCGTACCCGACCTGACGTACGGAGCGGACGTGCGCGCCGGCCCGCACAACTATCGGACCGTGCAGATCCATGTGAACCACGATGGCGCGTGCCCACCGAAGGCGACGCCGGGGCCACAAGGATCGTGCTGGCTCATCCTGAACGACTTCCAGGCGGCGCGTCACACGTGAGGCGGCAACCATGTCCATGAGCGAGTGGGTTCGCGCCCCGGGCGCCGAGTTGGATCGCATCGTCGTCGTGTCACCTCACTTCGATGATGCAGTGATGGGCGCCGGCTACCTCATCGCCGGTCATCCCGCCACGACCGTGATCACCGTCTTCGCCGGCCGCCCTCCGTCCTATCCCGCGATGCCAACCGAATGGGACGCGCTCGGCGGGTTCGGTCCGGGTGACGACGTCGTCGGCCTGCGCCGCGAGGAGGACGTCGCCGCGATGGAGGAGCTGGGCGCGACGCCGCACTGGCTCGACTTCAGCGATCATCAGTATCTCGACAGGGGAGAGTGGTATCAGCCGCGCGACATCGCCCCCGCGCTGATCGCCGCGCTCCGCCACCTCGATCCCACGGCCGTGTTCGCGCCATTCGGTCTCGCGAACCCCGATCACGACCTCACCCACCGCGCGGCCCGTCTCGCGATGGACGAGCTCGACGAGCTGTCGTGGTACTGCTATGAGGACGCTGGCTACTGTCATCTGCCCGGGCTGCTGGCGTGGCGGATCAGCGCGCTCTTCAGATCGGGTCTGTGGCCGACGCCCGCCATCGTTCCTGTCGAGCTCGATCCGGCGCGCAAGCAGCGGGCGCTCGAGAAGTACCGCTCGCAGTTGCCACCGCTGCGCGCCGACCATCTCCTCGAGGAGCGCACCGCAGCGCCGGTGCCAGAGCAGTACTGGAGACTTGCACGGCCACCCGCAGGATGGGAGGGGCTCGTCGATGTCACGTAAGTCTCTGCTCTACGTCACGCAGGTGGCGCCGTACCGCGACGGTCCGGCGGGTGCGCACGGTGTGCTGGAACAGTCGGCCACCGCGATCGCAGAGCTGGCCGACGGCGCGGGGCTGCGGTTCGAGCGGTGCGTCGACGTGCGAGCGTTGGACGACGACGTGTTCGATCGCGCTCGCGTGCTCGCGCTGTTCACCATCGGTGAGACGCCCTGGTCCGCCGCGCAGCGCGCCGGCGTGCTCGATGGCGTGCGGAGCGGCCGGCTCGCCGTGGTGGCGGTGCACTCCGCGACGGACTCGTGCTACGGCTGGGACGACTATGGCGAGCTCGTCGGCGCGCGGTTCAACGGCCACCCGTGGACGCAGTCATTCGAGCTCGAGGTGGTTGAGCCGAGCCATCCCGCGCTCGCGCACCTCGGGCCTTCGTGGCCGTGGCGCGACGAGGTGTACCAGTTCCGAGATCTGCGACGCGACGCGCGGGTGCTGCTGCGTGTGCCGGACGATCAACTCGACCTCACGGCCGACGGCGCTCAACGGCCGGACTTCGGGTTTCCACTGGCGTGGTGCTTCACAGAGGGAGCGGGCCGGGTGTTCTCGACGACGCTGGGTCATTTTCCGGCCGCGTGCGAAAGCATCGACTACCTGCGCCACGTCGCTGGTGGCCTCGCCTGGGCTCTGGGTGAAGGAGAGTAGTTACCGCGTCTGTGAATGCACCGAGCGCACTGACGACGTCGGAACCATCAGATCGTCTTCACCGGCGACCAGCCACAGGCTCTGTGTCGTGCACGAGAGCAACGTCCCGTGCACCACGCCGGCCGCCGTCTCGACATCAACCTCTGTCCCGACGAGAGTCCGCACCTCAGTGGTGAGCACCGTCATGGGATGTCGGTCTACCCCGGCGCCATCTCGAAGTCGCGGATGGTGGCCGGCCGTTCACACGTTCGAAACGTGGGCCCCGGAGTCGGTGTCGAGGTAGAGGGTCGCGTGCGGGGTTCGGCGAAGGACCGACGCGGGACACGTCGTCGCGATCGGATCGGCGAGCGCATGCCGTACCGCGTCAGCCTTGCGCGCTTCCGGGACGATCGCGAGCACGCGCCCCGCGCGCAACAGCGCGGGGATCGTGACCGTCACGGCCGTCCGGGGGACGTCCGGCAACGACGCAAAGTGGCCCTCGCCGACCTGCTGGCGCCGTGACGCGTCGTCGAGCGTGATCTCCTTGACGTCCTGCGGATCGTCGAAGTCCGCGTAGGGCGGATCGTTGAACGCGAGATGCCCGTTCTCGCCCACGCCGAGGCAACAGAGGTCCAGGGGGTGCTCGCGCAGCAACCGCGAGTAGCGCTCGCACTCGGTCGCTGGGTCGTTCGCACCGTTCACGTAATGGAACGCCGCGGGATGCACGACGTCGGTGATCCTTTCGCGCATGTAGCGGGCGAAGCTCGCCGGGTGATCGTCGCTCATGCCCACGTACTCGTCCATGTGAAACGCCGTGACGCGACCCCACGCCACGTCGTCGCGTCGAGTGAGGGCATCGAGAAAGGCGAACTGCGAGTTCCCGCTGGCGAACATGACGTTGGCTCCATTGCGCTGGTCGATCGCGGAGCGAATGGCGCCAACTGCGTCCGTTGCGGCCGCGGCGCCCAGTTCGATCGCCGACGGGAACACGCGGACCTCGAGGTCGTCCACGCAGAATGACGCCACGACCGTGATGCTACGTTCCCGCTCCATGTTGCGATTCGGCGCGTTCGTGCCACAGGGATGGAAGCTCGAGCTCTCCGGACTGAAGGCGGCCGAGGCGTGGGCCACCGCGAAGGACGTCGCCCGCAAGGCCGAGGCCGCCGGGTACGACCACCTCTGGGTGTACGACCACGTCGAGACCGTCCCGCGTCGCGAGCCGACTCATGTGTTCGAGGCCTGGACGGTGATGGCCGCGCTTGCGGAGATCACCTCGACCGCGCGACTCGGCCAGCTCGTGACGTGCGGGTCGTACCGCAACGCGGGTCTGCTGGCCAAGCAGGCTGCGTGCGTCGACGTGATGTCCGACTGCCGGCTGATCCTCGGCATCGGAGCGGGCTGGTACCACGAGGAGTACGCGGCGTATGGCTGGCCGTATCTCTCGGACCGGGCGCGGTTGACGGCGATGGACGAGACCATCACCGCGGTTCGCCGGCTGTGGACCGACGAGCGCGTCACGTTCCCAGGCGAGCACGTGCAGCTGTCGGATGCGCTGTGTGACCCGAAGCCGCTGCAGTCGCCCCCGCCCGTGTGGATCGGCGGAGGGGGAGAGCAGGTCACGCTCCGGATCGCAGCGCGGCAGGC
>DASZHU010000260.1:0-4668 GCA_035937605.1 Acidimicrobiales bacterium
AAAGCATGAAGGTCACGACCATCCGCCTCGGGGATGATCTCGCGGCTCAGGTTGAGCTCATCGCGGACGTCGAAGGCACATCCGTGTCTGACGTCACTCGCAGGGCATTGTCGTCGCTCGTCGAAACTAAGCGCGAAGACGCGACGTTCCGCGATGCGGCGTCGGCCCTGTTGGCGCAACGTGATGCTGCGCTGCGAACGCTCACCCAACCGCCATCGTCCCCTGGGCGCTCGAAACGCAAAGTTCGACAGTCGGCCTGATCCCAGGTTGGGCTCCCCACGCACGAGAAGAGCTGAAGCGACCTAGTCGCTTCAGCTCTTTCCACGCGATGAAGTCGGATCCGGTGCCTCGTTCCGACGACTACGGAGCTGCCTCAGTTGCTCGAAGGCCAAGGGGTTTGAAAGGTGCTTCGTCAGGGCCACGACTGCGACGCGGCGGGTTCCTCCCATTCGATGCGCGGGACGTCGGACCACAAGCGTTCGAGCTCGTAGTAGTCGCGCGTCTCCTGCAGGAAGACGTGCACGACAAACTCGCCGTAGTCGACGAGCACCCAGTGCAGGTCGTCGAGACCTTCGACACGCAGCGGCTTCGGACCGCCGGCCTCGGCGATCTGCTGCTCGATCTCCTCGGCGATGGTGCGCACCTGGCGAGGGTTCGTGCCACTCACGATGACGAACGCGTCCGTGATCGCGAGCACGTCACCCACGTCGAGGACGACCGGGTCGAGCGCCTTCTTCGACGACGCGGCGCGCGCGGCGAGCACGACCCAACGTTCGCTCGACTCAGCCACCGCTGCTCGTCGTGATCTTCAGACCCCGCTTGGCGACGAGGTCTTGCCCGATCGTGATCGTGAGGTCCTCCGTGTCCACCGACGTGGCGCTCTTCGACACCTCGCCGACGCCGAGGAGTTGCTGCGCGGCCGAGGCCGCGGCCGCGTGGTTGTCGTCGTAGTACACGACCTTGGTCGTGGCGTAATCGAATCGATCCGCATTTCCCACGATCGTGATCTGTGCGTCGGCCGCCACCAGATGGGCGGCCACGAGCGCCGTCGCGTCGACCGGGCCCACCCCGCTCAGCACGCGCACGCGAATCCGATCCCCGGGGTTGGCCGGGGTGGGCAGCGCCACGAGGCTGTCGATGAGTTGACCGACTCGCGTCGCGTCGGGCACGAAGGTCTCCGCGCCGTTGGCGTCGTAGCCGGGCGTGCCCGGCAGCGAGGCGAATTGCACGTTCCCCTTCGCCAGGCCGCGGAGGTAGCGCCCGAGGCCCGATGTGGTCTCGCCGGGAACGACGTTGGGGTCCGTCGACGACTTCACCGCTGCGATCCACGCCTGCCACACCACCTGCTGTCGCGCGACACGTGCGAGCGCGCTCTCGTTCGGGTTCGTCGCGGCCATGTACTTCGGTACGTCGGCGGCCTGGAGGGTGAGGCTGCCCGCGGGGAACAACACCGCCGACCTCCCCCTGGAATCGACCTGGACGAGCCGATCCGGGTTGTTGATCGTCAACGGCGCCACGGGCGTGACGAACTGCGCGAGCGCGTCGTCGTTGAGGAGCACGGTCTCGTCGAAGCTGAGGCCCATCACGTTCGCGGTGAGCTGGGTCAGCTCGGCGGTGTTCGAGTGCGGCAACGCGGCAGCCAGAGTCGTCGTCTTCGCGGTGGCGCCCGGACGGGTGGTGGTCGTTTGGTCGGCGAGCACGTTCGTGACGGTGTCGATCGGGATGAGGACCACTGCGCCACCTGCGTCTCCCCCGCCGATCGACAGCATCGTCAAGCTCGACAGGCCGTTGGAACCGGTTTGTGCCAGCAACATGACAGGGGTTGGTACGACGTCGGCCTCGTAGTTGGGCTTCGTCGGGTCGTTCTGGGCGTCGACCTTGCGGCCCTGCGTCGTGGTGAACACCTTGTGGAAGCCGACGTACCCGAGCACCGGAATGGCCAGGGTGAGCACGGCGACGGCGCCGATGAACCACGCCTCCTGCAGCCGCCGACGCTTCCGACGCAGCGCACGGTTGCGGGCCCGCTCGCCCGTCCCGGCCTCCGGCAGCGCGACCGCGGGCGGAGCGCCGTCGTCGTCGTGGTTACTCATCGGCGCCCGAACGATAGAGCTGGCGGGCGCGGATGCAGCTCGTGACCGCCGGTGTCAGCAGGTAGTCGAGGGGGCGGCCGTCCGTGAAGCGGGCCCGGAGCTCGGTACTCGAGACCTCGAGCCTCGGCGTCTCGATCCGATCCCACGACCAGCCCGGTGGCGGCGCACCGTCTTCGGCCCCCGGACGGGTCACGACCGCGATCGTCGCCAGCCGTCGCACCTCGTCGCCGCGATCCCACGTCGGCAGGCCCGAGGCAGCGTCACTGCCGAGGACGAGGAACAACTCGCGTGAGCGGTCTTCGTCCTGCAACGCGGAGAGCGTGTCGGCGGTGTACGACACGCCGCCCCGATCGATCTCGATGGCCGAGGCCTCGAGTCCCTCGACATCGGCGACTGCGGCCTCGACCATCGCCAGGCGATCGGCCGCGCCGGACACGGGTCGGGTGCTCGTCTTCTGCCACGGATCGTTGGCGACGACCAGCAAGAGCCGGTCGAGCCGCAACGCGTACCTCGCGTTGACCGCCACCACGAGATGACCGACGTGCGGCGGATCGAACGTCCCCCCGAAGATGCCGAGCCGCTCACCCATCAGTGCGCGTGCTCCCGCGTGAGTCGGTCGACCAACCGGCCGAGCTCGGCCGAGACACGCACCGGGTAGGCCGGGTCCGCTGGCGCGAGGCTCCGCACCCGCTCGGGTAATGCCGCGACCGCCGCCCGGCACCGATCCCGGACGACGTCGAGCGGCTCGCGGGTCGCGACACCTAGCAACGGTCGACCCGACCGCGGCTCGGCGGCCAGGCCGATCGTGTCGCCGTCGTCCTCGCGCCACACCTGCTTCGAGCCCGGCAGCGTGGCCTTGCCCTCGGCGAGCTTCAGCTTCGGCCCGCGCTCGTCCGCGACGAGCTTGTACACGACGCCGAGGTGGGGCGCGTCGGCGCTCGTGCCCATCCGGGTGCCGACACCGAACGCATCGATGGGCGCCGCCGCCGCGACCAATGCCGCGATCGCGTACTCGTCGAGGTCGCCCGATGCGATGATGCGCGTCGCGATCAGGCCCGCCTGGTCGAGGATCTCGCGCACCTTCCGCGAGAGCAGGTCGAGATCGCCGGAGTCGAGACGCACCGCCGCGATCCGGATGCCGTCACGCTCGAGCTCGCGCGCGACCTCGGCCGCGTGGTGCGCCCCCGCGATCGTGTCCCAAGTGTCGAGCAACAGCACGACGTTGTCGGGAAAGGTCCGCGCGAACGACCGGAACGCATCGCGCTCGTCGTCGAACGCCATCACGTACGAGTGCGCCATGGTTCCACTGAGCGCGAGCCCGAACTGCCGACCGGCCTCCACCAACGACGTCGACGACGCCCCCGCCATCACCGCGGCACGCGCCGCGCTCATCGCCGCAGCCACGCCGTGGTCGCGGCGCGCGGAGAAGTCGGCGACCGATCGACCCTCGGCCGCGACTACGACGCGGGCCGCCTTGGAGGCCTGCATCGTCGAGGTCCCGACCAGGTTGAGGAGCAACGTTTCCAGGAGCTGGGCCTCGATGATCGGTGCGGTGATCTCGAGGAGCGGCTCGTCGGCGAAGGCCACCTCTCCCTCGGCGATGGCGCGTATCGATCCGGTAAACGTCATACCGGCGAGTCGGTCGACGAACGCGTCGGAGAAGCCCGGGAGCGATCGAACGTAAGCGATCGCTTGCGCGTCGAACTCCCATCGCTCGAGGGCATCGAGCGCGTCGGCACTGCCCGCGGCCACCAAGAAGTTGCGCGACGTCGGCAGCCGGCGGACGAACAGCTCGAAGGTCGCCGAACCGTCGAACCCGTTCGCGTGGTACGCGGCCGCCATCGTCAGCTCGTAGAGATCGCAGAACAGCGCGGGATTGACCGACGCAAGAGACGTCACGCCAACGTGACACCGGCGGCCGCGAGCTCCGAGAGCGCCCCGGCCCCGTCTCCCGGCTCGAGGTCGACGGCCGCGACCCCGGCGCAGTCGACCGTCACCGGGAAGTCGAGGCGCACGCCGTCGAGCGCGGTCGCCTTCACGCAGTAGTCGGTGGCGAGGCCGACCACCACGATCGAGGTGACCTCGAGACTCCGGAGCCGCTCGGCAAGACCGGTCGAGGACTCCACGCCGGTGTGCGGATCGCGCATCGTGAACCCGGAATACCCATCCTCACCGTGGGTGCCCTTGCGCACCGTCTCACCGTTCACGTGCAGCGACGGGTGAAACGCGGCGCCCCAGGTGTCCCTCACGCAGTGGACGGGCCAGATGCCGCCGTCCTTCTCGAAGTGAGGGGTGTCCGACGGGTGCCAGTCCTGGGTGTAGAGAATCGGCGCACCGGCATCCGACGCCCGCTCCACGAGCTCGTTCACCCGCGCCACGACCGACGCGGCACCCGTCACGTAGAGGCTGCCGGCGGGATCGGCGAAGTCGTTCTGCACGTCCACGACCACGAGCGCGACGTGCGGATCGAAGCGCAATTCGCTCATACGCGAGGGCCGGTGACTGAAGTCACAGCAAGTCCGGGAAGGCCTCGCGGTACGTACACGCTGGTCAGTCTGTCATCGCACCAGCTGGAAAT
>DASZHU010000261.1:0-6436 GCA_035937605.1 Acidimicrobiales bacterium
CGGGCATGCGCGTGCCTCTCACGGTGGCTGACCAACTCGAGCGCGCCGCGCTCGTGTATCCGGACCGCATCGGCGTCGTCGACGAGCCCGACGCACCCGGTGGAGGGCTCGGCACATTGACCTACGGGCGCATGGCCGAGCTCGCTCGCGCCCAGGCGGCCGCGCTCGACGATCGTGGCATCGGAACCGGCGAGCGGGTGTGCGTCGTGAGTCACAACAGCGCCCGGCTGCTCGTGAGCTTCTTCGGTGTGAGTGGGTTCGGTCGCGTGCTCGTCCCGGTCAACTTCCGGCTCAACCGCGAGGAGATCGCCTACATCGTCGAGCACTGCGGGGCCTCGATGCTGCTGTACGACCCCGAGCTCGAGGAGACGCTCGCGGGCATCGAGTGCAAGCACAAGGTCGTGTTCGGCATCGCCACCGACGGCGAGATCTACCTCGAGGGTCGCGAGCCGAAGCCGTGGACGCACCCTGACGAGGACGCGACCGGCACGATCAACTACACGAGCGGCACGACGGCGCGGCCCAAGGGCGTGCAGCTCACGCACCGCAACCTCTGGATCAACTCGACGACGTTCGGATGGCACACATCGGTGTCCGATCGCGACACGTATCTGCACACGCTGCCGATGTTCCATTGCAACGGGTGGGGGATGCCGTACGCGCTCACCGCGATGGGAGCCAAGCAGGTCGTGCTGCGCAAGGTCGACGGCGCCGACATCCTTCGGCGCATCGACGAGCACGGCGTGACGCTGTTGTGTGGCGCGCCCGCCGTGGTCGCGGCGGTGCTCGACGCGGCGTCGAGCTGGACCGGTCCCGTCCCCGGCGCCGGGCGCACGCGGATCGTGGTCGCCGGTGCGCCGCCGCCGACGCGCACGATCGAGCGCGTCGAGACCGAGCTCGGTTGGGAGTTCATCCAGATCTACGGGCTGACCGAGACGTCGCCCCTGCTCACGATCAACCGCGGCCGTGCCGAGTTCGACGACCTCGCGCCGTCCGACCGCGCCGCCAAGCTGGGACGCGCCGGCGTGCCGGCGATCGGCGTGCGCATCTCGATCAGCGAGCAGGGCGAGGTGTTGGCGCGGTCGAACGTGGTGCTCGAGGGCTACTGGGAGCAGCCAGAGGCCACCGCCGACGCGATCGTCGACGGGTGGTTCCACACCGGCGACGGCGGCGGGGTCGACGACGACGGCTACGTCACGATCAGCGACCGCAAGAAGGACGTGATCATCTCGGGCGGTGAGAACGTGTCGTCGATCGAGGTGGAAGACGTGGTGTTCTCGCATCCGGCGGTGGCCGAGGTGTGCGTGATCGGCGTTCCCGACGAGAAGTGGGGCGAAACGGTCAAGGCGCTCGTCGTGCTCGCGCCCGGCGCGACTGCCACCGAGGGCGAGCTCATCGCTCACTGCCGCTCGAAACTCGCGCACTTCAAGTGCCCGACCTCGATCGAGTTCCGCGACGTGCTCGCCCGTACGGCCACGGGCAAGCTCCAGAAGTTCAAGCTCCGCGCGCCCTACTGGGACGGGCGTGACCGCCAGGTGAACTGAGCTCCGGGGCAATAGGGCTCGGACGCCAGGCCCCGTTGCCTCCAGAATGGGCGGGTGCTGCAGGTGCGCGCGGTCGCGGTCGAGGTCGCCGGGCGGATGCTCGTCGACGACGTCAGCTTCACGATCCGCGCCCGGGAGAAGGTCGGCCTCGTCGGGCGCAACGGTGCCGGCAAGACGAGCCTGCTACGCGTGCTCGGCGGTGGCGCGCCTGCGCACGCGGGGGTGGTGCACCGCTCGGGCGCGCTCGGGTACCTCTCGCAGGACCCGAAGCTCGACGGGATCGCCGATGACATCACCGGGCTCACGCACGTGTTGTCGGGGCGCGGGTTCGACGAAGCCATCGTGCGCATCGAGAAGCTTCGGGTGCGGCTCGAGGAGGATCCTTCGACTCGCAACGTCGAGCGCTTCTCGCGTACGGAGGAGCGGTTCCGGGACGACGGCGGCTACGCGGCCGAGTCCGAGGTCCGTTCCATCGCGGCCGGCTTGGGGCTCGGCAACGATCGGCTCGACCTTCCGCTCCAAGTGCTCTCGGGTGGCGAGCGCCGACGCGTGGAGCTGGCGCGCATCCTCTTCGCCGGCAGCGACGTGTTGCTGCTCGACGAACCCACGAACCACCTCGACAACGACGCGCGCGACTGGCTGCTGAGCTTCCTCGGCCGCTATCGCGGCGCGCTGCTCGTGATCAGCCACGACCTCGAGCTGCTCGACGAAGCCATCACCCGCGTGCTGCACCTCGAGCGAGCCGGCGACGACGGCCTCGGCACGCTCGTGGGTTACAAGGGCACCTACTCGCAGTACCTCGACGCGCGCCGCAAGGACGAGAAGCGGCTGACGAAGATCGCGAGCCGGGAGCGCGCCGAGGTCGAGCGACTGCAGAAGCTTGTCGACCGCTTCCACGCGAAGAAGTCGAAAGCGGCGTTCGCGCACAGCCTCGAGAAGCGCATCGATCGCATCGAGGCCGACGCGGTCGTGGCGCCGCAGCGCCAGCGTTCGATTCGGGTCAAGTTCCCGGAGCCGCCCGCCGCCGGTCGTTCGGTGCTCGAGGTGGCCGATCTCGCCAAGTCGTACGGCGCGCTCGATGTGTTCGACGGCGTGACCTTCGACGTCGGCCGCAGCGAGCGCCTCCTCGTCCTCGGCCTCAACGGCGCCGGCAAGACCAGCCTGCTGCGAATCCTCGCGGGCACGAGCGAGGCCGACGCCGGCGCCGTGCACTTCGGCCACAACGTGTCGGTGGGTTACTACGCCCAGGAGCACGAAGGCATCACCTCCGGCCGCAGCGTGCTCGAGCACATGCGCGAGCAGGTGGGCGAGGTGCTCGGCGACGAGGAGCTCCGCCGGATCCTCGGCATGTTCGCCCTCACCGGCGACAAGGCGTACCAGGATGGGTCGACCCTGAGCGGCGGCGAGAAGACCAAGCTCGCGCTCGCCCAACTCGTCGTCGGGCGCCACAACCTGCTGCTGCTCGACGAGCCGACCAACAACCTCGACCCCGGCTCACGGGCCGCGACGGCCGCGGCGCTCGCCGGCTGGCCCGGCACGATGGTGATCGTCAGCCACGACACGGATTTCGTGCGTCAGCTCGCACCCGATCGCGTGCTGCTCATGCCCGACGGCGATCTCGACTACTGGCGCGACGAGCTCATCGAGCTGGTCGCCCTCGCCTGACCGGGCCGTTGGCTACTGCTTGCCGCACTCCTTGAAGCCGTAGTCGACGAAGGACTTGGCGGAGAGGTTGTAGATCACGACCTTGTTCGTGAGCACCTTCACTGGATCGGTGCCCACCGCGACCTTCAGGGCGGACAGGTCCTTGTCGAGATCGTTCACCGCGAGGTCGAACCCGACACGGTCCTTGGTCGGCTCGCCGATGCGGTGGATCGCTCCGACCGCGCTGTCCATGTGGGGCAGCAGCGTGTTGACGAGGAAGTCGCGCGCGTCGGCATCGGTGAGGTTCGAGTGCGTCGTGCGGAACGCGGTGACCATCTGCGGCACGTCGGCGTTGAGCTGCTTGCAGATCGAATCACCGGCTGCGATCGCGGTGCTCTTCTCGACGAGCGGCGCCGGCTGCGCCTTGCCGCTCCCGCCACTGCACGCGGCTGTGAGGAACAGCACCCCACACAGCGTCAGAATCGACCCCTTGGTTCGCACGGCCACGAGGGTACCGACCGCGCCGGTTACGGGTTGGCAATGCTCACCGGTGTCGACACCTCGGAGAAGAAGTCGTTGCCCTTGTCGTCGACCACGATGAAGGCGGGAAAGTCGACGACCTCGATGCGCCACACCGCTTCCATGCCGAGCTCGGGGTACTCGAGGACGTCGACCTTCGTGATGCAGTCCTTCGCCAGGCGCGCCGCCGGGCCTCCGATCGATCCGAGGTAGAAGCCGCCGTGGGCCGCGCACGCGTCGGTGACCTGCCTGCCGCGGTTGCCCTTGGCCAGCATCACCAGGCTCCCGCCCGCGGACTGGAACTGCTCGACGTAGGAATCCATGCGTCCCGCTGTCGTCGGCCCGAACGAGCCGGACGCGTAGCCCTCTGGTGTCTTGGCCGGGCCCGCGTAGTACACGCAGTGATCGCGCAGGTAGTCGGGCATCGCCTCGCCTGCGTCGAGCCGCTCCTTGAGCTTGGCGTGTGCGATGTCGCGCGCGACGACCATCGGTCCCGACAACATCACACGTGTCTTGACTGGATGCCTCGACAGCTCCGAACGGATCGCGTCCATCGGTTGGCCCAGGTCGATGCGTACGACGTGCTCGCTCAGGTCCTCCTTGGTCGTCTCGGGCAGGTACTTCGCGGGATCCCGCTCGAGCTCTTCCAGGAACACGCCGTCGGCGGTGATCTTGCCGAGCGCCTGGCGATCGGCGGAGCACGACACCGCGATGCCGACGGGGCACGACGCGCCGTGGCGCGGCAGCCGGATGACGCGTACGTCATGACAGAAGTACTTGCCGCCGAACTGCGCGCCGATGCCGAAGCGCTGCGAGAGCTCGAGCACCTCCTGTTCGAGCTCGAGGTCGCGGAAGCCGCGGCCGAGCTCGTTGCCCGACGTCGGCAAGGTGTCGAGGTACTTGGCGCTCGCGTACTTCGCGACCTTGAGGCAGTACTCCGCGCTCGTCCCGCCGATGACGACCGCGAGGTGGTACGGCGGGCACGCCGCCGTGCCGAGCGCCCTGAGGTTCTCGTCGAGGAACTTCATGAGCGAGGCCGGGTTGAGCACCGCCTTCGTCTCCTGGAACAGGTAGCTCTTGTTCGCCGATCCGCCGCCCTTGGCCATGAACAGGAACTTGTAGGCATCGCCGTCGGTCGCGTACAGCTCGATCTGCGCGGGCAGGTTGTTCTTCGTGTTCACCTCGTCCCACACCGTGAGGGGCGCCATCTGCGAGTAGCGCAGGTTCGAAGTGAGATAGGTGTCGAACACGCCTCGGGCGATTGCCGGCTCGTCGCCGCCGCCGGTGACGACGTACTCACCCTTCTTGCCCATCACGATCGCCGTGCCGGTGTCCTGACACATCGGCAGCACCCCGCCCGCCGCGATGCAGGCGTTCCTCAGCAGGTCCAGCGCGACGAAGCGATCGTTGGCCGAGGCCTCGGCGTCGTCGAGGATGTTGCGCAGCTGCTGGAGGTGTGCGGGCCGGAGGTAGTGAGCGATGTCGTGCATCGCCTCGGCGGTGAGCAGCGTGAGGGCCGAGGGGTCGACGCGAACGAAGGGCTGCCCGTCGGCGTCGAAGGTCGACACGCCATCGGTGGTGAGGAGGCGGTAGGCCGTGTCGTCGGGGCCGAGGGGCAGCATGTCCTGGTACGTGAACTCGGGCACGAGTGCGACGGTACCTCCGGCCGGTACGGTCGCTCACATGCGAGTCGAGCACGACACGATGGGCGAGGTCCTGGTTCCCGACGAGGCGCGCTGGGCGGCGCAGACCCAACGCGCGGTCGAGAACTTCCCGATCTCCGGCGAGCGGATCTCGCGCGACCTCATCGGCGCGCTGGCGTCGATCAAAGGAGCGTCATCGACGGTCAACGCCCGCCTCGGTGTCATCGACAAGGCGATGGCCAAGGAGATCCACGACGCGGCTCGCGACGTGGCGATGGGCAAGTACGACGACCAGTTCCCGATCGACGTCTTCCAGACCGGATCCGGCACCTCGTCGAACATGAACATGAACGAGGTGATTGCCTCGCTCGCGTCCGAGCGTCTCGGCGCCCCCGTGCACCCGAACGATCACGTCAACGCGTCGCAGTCGTCCAACGACGTCTTTCCGTCGGCGATCCATCTCGGCGCGGTGCGAACCGTTTCCCGCGATCTGCTGCCGGCGCTCGCGCATCTCGAGCGCGCGCTGCGCAAGAAGTCGCGCGAGTTCGCAAACGTCGTGAAGTCGGGCCGCACGCACCTGATGGACGCCACGCCGGTGACGCTCGGCCAGGAATTCGGTGGTTACGCCGCGCAGGTGAAGGATGCGCGCGACCGCATCGAAGCGGCGCTGCCCGCGGTGGGCACGCTGCCGCTGGGCGGCACTGCGGTCGGCACCGGCATCAACGCACCGAGGTCGTTCGCCCGATCCGTGGTGAAGCGTCTCGCGGACGACATGCAGCTGCCGCTCTCGGAGGCCAAAGACCACTTCGCGGCGCAAGGCGCCCGCGACGCGCTCGTTGGGCTGTCGGGCGACCTGCGCGTGCTCGGTGTCGCCCTGACGAAGATCGCGAACGACATCCGCTGGATGGGCTCCGGGCCGCGTGCGGGGCTCGCCGAGATCCGGCTCCCCGACCTCCAGCCGGGTTCGTCGATCATGCCGGGCAAGGTGAACCCGGTCATGTGCGAGGCCGTGACCCAGGTCTGCGCGCAGGTGCTCGGCAACGACACCGTGGTCGCGTTCGCCGGCTCCCAGGGCAACTTCGAGCT
>DASZHU010000262.1:0-12432 GCA_035937605.1 Acidimicrobiales bacterium
CTTTCCACCAGGTGGCGCTCTCGATCTGGACCAGGTCCCGGACCACCAGCCAGTCGAGGTTGGCCATGCCCAGTCGTTGCATCCGGGCGTTGGCCGAACCGACGGCGGGGTTCTGGCCGAACAGGAAGTAGCCCTTGCAGGTCCCCTCGATCTGCGCCTTGACCGTCGCGTAGGTGCCGTGGTCGCCGGTCACCCGGGGCAGGTAGTCGTAGCAGAAGTCGTTGTCCGCGGTGGCCACGTCGCCCCAGTACGCCTTGAGCAGGCTGACCATGTAGTCCGAGGTGTTGGCCCAGAACCCGTTCTGCACCTTCTCGGCCTGCACGTAGCTGGCGAGGTCGTCGTTGCCGTGCGCGAACGGCATCGGCAGGTAGCCGGGCAGCAGGTCGAACAGGGTGGGAATGTCGGTGGATCCCTGGATGGAGGCATGCCCGCGCAAGGCCAGGATGCCGCCGCCGGGGCGGCCCATGTTGCCGAGCAGGGCCTGCAGGATCGCCGCCGTGCGGATGTACTGCACGCCCACGGTGTGCTGCGTCCATCCAACCGAGTAGACGAACGCGGTCGTGCGATCGCGACCCGAGTTGGCGGTCACGAGCTCGCAGATCTTGCGGAACTGCTCCGGCGCCACGCCGCAGATCTGCTGGACCATCTGGGGCGTGTAGCGCGCGTAGTGGCGCTTCAACACCTGGAAGACACAGCGAGGATGTTGCATCGTCTCGTCGGCGCCGGTGCGTTCGTCGTCCGTCGAGTCGCGCGCGCCCGCGGCCGCCGCCTGGGTCTGCGTGCCCTGGTACTGCCACGTCGAGGTGTCGTACGACCTCGACTCGGCATCGAAGCCGGAGAAGAGGCCGTCGAGCTCCTCGGCGTCCACGAAGTCGTCGCGGAGGATCGTCGGCCCGTTCGTGTACGCGATGACGTACTCGCGGAAGTACGCCTCGTGCTCGAGGACGTAGTTGATGATCCCGCCGAGGAAGGCGATGTCGGTGCCGGCGCGCAGCGGCACGTAGACGTCGGCGACCGCGCTCGTCCGCGTGAATCGGGGATCGACGTGGATGAGCGTGGCGCCGCGCGCCTTCGCCTCCATCACCCACTGGAAGCCGACGGGATGGCATTCGGCCATGTTCGAGCCTTCGATGACGATGCAATCGCTGTTCTGCAGATCCTGTTGAAAGGTGGTCGCACCGCCGCGACCGAACGATGTCCCCAGACCGGGGACGGTCGCCGAGTGTCATATCCGCGCCTGGTTCTCGATCTGGATCGCGCCAAGCGCGGTGAACAGCTTCTTGATGAGATAGTTCTCCTCGTTGTCGAGCGTCGCCCCGCCGAGATGGGCGAACCCGAGCGTGCGACGCACGCGCTTGCCGTCGTGGTCCCACTGCCATCCCTCGCGACGGGCCTTGATGACGCGGTCCGCGATCATGTCCATCGCCTCGTCGAGCGACAGGTCCTCCCAGTCCGCGCCGCGAGGCCGGCGGTACTTCACCTTGTACTCGCGCGCTGCGCCCGTGGTCAGCTGCAGGGATGCGGAACCCTTGGGGCACAACCGACCCCGACTGATCGGGGAGTCGGGATCACCCTCGATCTGGGTGACCCGGCCGTTCTGCACGTAGACGTTCTGGCCGCAGCCGACCGCGCAGTACGGGCAGATCGACTTCACGACCCGGTCAGCCGTGGCTACTCGCGACCGAACCTGCTCGCTGGCCCGGCTCTTCACCGCGCGACCACGACCGAGGCGATCGGTACCCGTGAGCTGGCGGATCACGGGCCATGAGCGCACCCTGCGCAAACTAGAGGGTGTGCGTCTGCGTGTGGTCAGCGACGGCGCGCAGAACTGCGATAGACCCGCGACCGACACCGCTCAACGGGAGGCGACAGATGGACAAGGGTGAGATCTGGCCGGCGATCCATGCGGAGCGCGCGGCATTGGCCTCCGATCTCTCCGCGTTGTCGGAGGAGCAATGGAACACTCCGTCGTTGTGCGCGGAGTGGACCGTGCGCGACACCCTCGCCCACATGACGGCCACCGCCAAGATCTCGCCACCGGCGTTCTTCGGCAAGATGATCGGGTCCGGGTTCAGCCTCGGGCGCATGCAGACGAAGGACATCGCGGTCGAACGGGGCTCCTCGCCCGACGACACCCTGGCTCGGTTCACGGCCGAGGTGAGCTCGTCGAAGCACCCGCCGGGGCCGACCGACACCTGGCTCGGCGAGACGATCATCCACGCGGAGGACATCCGGCGACCGCTCGGCATGGCGCACGGGTATTCCACCGACGCGGCGGTGCGCGTCGCGGAGTTCTACAAGGGCTCGAACCTGGTGGTCGGCGCGAAGAAGCGAGTCGCGGGCCTGAAGCTGCAGGCGACCGACGCGGATTGGTCGCACGGCGACGGGCCGGAGGTGTCGGGGCCGATCGTGTCGATCGTGCTCGCGATGACCGGGCGCACCTCGGCGCTCGACGACCTGTCGGGCCCCGGGCTCGAGACGCTGCGCTCGCGCGGCTAGCGATCAGGCGGGCCGAACCGAGCCGGCAACGAGTGCGGGCCGCGCACCAGGCTCGAGGGCAGCCATTCACCCGCCCCGGTCACCTCGTAGGTGGGAAACCGAGCGAGTACCTCTTCGAACAGCACGCGGGCCTCGAGACGCGCCAGCGCGGCGCCGAGGCAGAGGTGCTCTCCGAAGCCGAACGCGAGGTTCGGCACCGCGATCGGTCGCGCCGCGTCGAATGTCGCGGCCGTCGTGCCGAACGCCGCCTCGTCGCGATTACCGGATGCGTACAGCATCACGAGGTAGTCGCCCTCGGCCACCGGTTCGTCACCGACCTTCGTGGCGCACGTCGCGGTGCGTGCGAACTGCTGGATCGGCGTGACCCAGCGCAGGCACTCCTCGACGGCCGTCGCGATGCCGGACGGATCAGCGACGAGCGCCGCGCGCTGGTCAGGGTGTTCGGCGAGCGCGAGCAGCCCGCCGGAGATGAGGTGACGCGTCGTCTCGTTCCCGGCGACCAGCAACGACATGTTGAACGTGACGAGCTCGCCGGGCGACATCGGGCGGCCCTCGATCTCGGTGCCGGCGAGGAGCGAGACGATGTCATCTGCAGGTGTCGCCCGCTTCTCCGTCGCGAGCTGCTCGAGGAACGCGAGGAGCTCCATCACGTCGTCGAGCGCGTCAGGTGGGAGGTTGGTCGTGCTGTCCGAGGCGAGGATCGTTGCGTCGGACCAGCGCCGGAAATCGGATCGCGCCTCGTCGGCCACGCCGAGCAGATCGCAGATCACCTGCACCGGTAGCGGAGCGGCGAGCACCTCGACGAGATCGACGACCTCGTCACCTGGGATGTCGTCGAGCAGGTGGCGGCACCGAGCGCGGATGCGCTCCTCCATCCCGCTCACGGCGCGAGGCGTGAACTCGCGGTTCAGGATGGCCCGCCACTCGCGATGTCGCGGTGGATCCATGTGCAGGATCGAGCCCTCGATCGTGCCGCCTTCGCGGAGCGGATCGTTCACCAGCACACCGCGGCCCGAGCAGAACCGCTCGGGGTGGCGGCTCAGCTCGCGGATGTCGTGATACCGGCTCACCGCCTTCATGCCAGGCGCGAACTCGAAGACCGGCGACTCGGCCCGAAGCCGCGCGAGCACGTCGTAGTAGTCGGCGCGCAGGAAGAAGCCCGGCGCGGCCGGATCGATCCCGAGGTCGACGAGCGCGGTCATGGCCGCCCGATGATGGTCGAGCGCGGCGGGTGCCGCACATCGCGGGTCGTCGAACGCCGATCTCGACGCGAGAGGTGCCGGAGGTCAGTCGGAGATGCAGGTGGGGCACGGCGCCAGCGCAGCGTGGCAACTTTCGACGCGGATGTGGTCCATCCGATCGCTGCCGCCGCACGCGACGCCCTTCGAGCACTGCCCGCCGCTCACCTGGTCGCGGGTGTCGCGTACGACGCCGTGTTCGATCCACACGCCGATGCATACGTACCGCGAGCCGCCCACCCTGCCCATCAGATCGGCGTTGTCGAGCTCAGCTTCGGCGAGCGCGGCGTGGAGGTCGCAGCGGCTGGCCCGCAGCGCCTCGATGTCGACGGTCGTCCGCACCACGTCAACGTCGGCACGCGGGCGATCGAACTCAAGGGGTGGGCCGAAAATCGCGGGTACGTTGCCCCCCGCATGCCGGAGCGGATCGAGGCGGACGTGTGCGTGGTGGGCGCCGGCTATGCGGGGCTCACGGCAGCGCGTCGGCTCCGCCAGGGGGGCAAGACCGTGGCCGTGCTCGAGGCCCGCGACCGGATCGGGGGCCGCATCTGGACGTACCAGCTTCCCGACGGGTCGCCCATCGACCGTGGTGGCGGTTGGCTCGGGCCGAAGCACGACGCCATTTTCGGGTTGGCCGGCGAGGTCGGCGTGTCCACGTACAAGACGTGGGTGAAGGGTGCGCATCTACTCGTCGGCGACGACCGCATCCGCCGCTACACGGGGCTCATCCCGACGATCAGCCCGCTCGCCGTCATCACGATCGCGCTCGCGCAGTACCGCATCGACCGCATGGCGAAAACGCTTCCGCTCGACGAGCCGTGGAACGCGAAGCGCGCCGCGGAGTGGGACACGACGACCGTGGCGCAGTGGCTCGAGCGCTCGCACATCCGCACGAAGATCGGCCGCGATCTCTTCGAGATGGCCGTGCGCGGGCTGTTCACCGGCGACCTGAACGACACCTCGTTCTTGCATTGGCTGTTCCTCGTGCGCGGTCACGGCAGCCTCAACACGCTCTTTTCGATCGAGAACGGATCGCAGGAGAACCTGGTCGAGGGTGGCGCCGGTTCCATCGCCCGCCGGATGGCCGACGAGCTCGGCGACGCCGTGCGGCTGAACTCACCCGTCCGCACCATCACGCACCGCGACGACCGCGTCGTCGTGGACGCGGATGAGGTGTCGGTCACCGCGCGGCACGCGGTGGTTGCGGTGCCGCCGGCGTTGACGCTCGGCATCCAGTTCGATCCGGCCCTGCCCGAGGACCGCGCCACGCTCTACCGCAAGGCGGTCGCCGGGCCGGAGACCAAGACGTTGGTCGTCTACGACGAGCCGTTCTGGCGTACCGACGGCTACAGCGGGCAGTCGTCCGAGCCCGGGTCGGCATCGGAGGTGACGCTCGACGCGTCACCGATCTCCGGCAAGCCCGGCGTGATCGCGTCGTTCACGTTCGGTGCCGTCGCCGAGCGCGTCGACTCGCTCGATCCGAAGGAGCGACGCGGTCTCGTGCTCGATGCGCTCGCGAAGCGCTTCGGTCCCCGCGCGGCAGCGCCAGTCGAGTACGTCGAGACCGCGTGGTGGAAGGAGGAGTGGACCAAGGGCTGCTCGATGGCTCATCTCCCGCCCGGCGTGCTCACGCGATACGGACCGCTCCTGCGCGCACCCCACGGCCGGTTGCACTGGGCGGGCACCGAGACGTCGACCGTCTCGCACGGCGCGATCGACGGCGCGGTGCGCTCGGGCCAGCGTGCCGCCGCGGAGATCCTCGCCGCGAGCTGATCAGGCGACGCGCGTCGCGAGGTCGGCGCGTGGCGCCACCGCGTCGGGATGGGCGATGCCGGCCAGCGCCTCGACGCCGTCGACGACCCGCGGGCCCGGGCGCACGAACGCGGCATCGGCGTCGACAGCATGGACGGGAACCCCGGCCGGCAGCCGCCCGTCCTCCACCAGGTTGGCCGCCAGATCGGTCGCACCGGCGAGACCGAACCCGCACGGCGCCACCACGACCGCGTCCGGCTGGCTCGCGTGCAACTCGTCCCACTGGACCGCGCGCGAGCGCCCCCCGGCCCCGCCGAGCACGTTGGTCGCGCCGGCGGCCTCGATCATGTCGGGCAGCCAGTGGCCGGGGCCGAAGAGCGGCTCGGTCCACTCCAGAAGGGCGAATCGCGGCCGGGGCCGTGCCGCGACCGCCCTCGAAACGCGATCCAAGCGATCTTGTAGCGCCGCCACGATGGCGTCGCCGCGTTCGTGGTTGCCGGTGAGACGGGCGAGCGTTCGGATCGAGACGAGCACCTCCTCGAGCGTCATCGGATCGGTGGTGACCACCTCGGCGTGACAACCGAGATGCGCGAGCGCGTCGTCGACGTTCGCCACGTCGACCGCGCAGACCGCACACAGGTCTTGGGTGACGATCACGTCGGGATCGAGGTCGCGCAGCGCACCCTCGTCCAGCGTGTACAGGTCATCACCCGCGGCGATGCGCGCGCGTACCTCTCGATCGATCTCGGCCGGGGTGAGTCCGGTCGACAGCGCGGTGTTCGACACGATGCGCCGCGTGCGCGCCTCGGGTGGGAAGTCGCATTCGAAGGTGACGCCGACGACCTCGTCGCCCGCGCCGACTGCGAACAGGATCTCGGTTGCGGACGGCAGCAACGAGACGATGCGCACGAGCGCAGGCTAGGGCGCGGCATTCGGCGCGGTCGTGCTCGTGCAGGGCGGGAGCGGCTGAGGTTCACGATCGACGGGTACATCCCCCCGATGGCTACAGGAACCACTTCCGAGGAGACCCATGAGGGCACGAAGGGTGGTCAACCAGCGGAACCCGGCCCCGCCGAACGGGCAGCAGCGCGTCGGCGCCGGGGCCACGTCGCCTCGTACGGCGACGATCGCGTCTGCGAAGCCGAGGGGTGCGACACCAAGCTCTCGCGCTACAACACCAAGCCGGTGTGCTGGACGCATGACGAGGCCTCCTCGGCGACCGAGTAATCCGCCGCCGCCAAGTCGGCGGTGAGGCTCAGCCCGTTCCAAGCTGGCTCTGAGCAACCGCCCGGATGATCGGCGCATGAATCCTGATCCCGGTCGTCGCCGCAAGCGCCCCCATCCGGCGCGCCGAGCCCGCCGAGCGGCTGGTACCGCCGGCGCGGTGGGCATGACGTTGATCACGGGCGCGATGGCGGTGAACGCTGCGAACGCGACCGTCGAGACGGCGGCGGCGACCGCACCTTCGACCGCGGCGACGCCCGCGAGCGCCGGTACGTCGGCCACTGCCGGCACGGAGACCACCGCGAGCACGACGCCGCGCACACCCGCCAGCGCCACCACGAAGGCGGCGACGACGGTGACCGCCGCGAGGCCGTCGACGACGGCCGCCACCGCGGTCACGACGACCAAGGCGAGCTGACGATGAAGCAGCCATTCGCTCTCGACGTCCAGCATCACCAGCGTGTTGCGGTGATCACGGTCGACGGCGAGCTCGACTGCCGGACCGGCTCGATCGTGTTCGACGCGGTACGAAGCGCCCAACGCCACAACCCGTTGACGATCGTGCTCGATCTGTCCGGCGTGACATTCTGCGACCTTGCGGGGTTCCGTGGGGTCCAACGATCACGACGCGCGGCCGATCGCCGGCTCGTGACCGTCGGCAGCTCGGCAACGCGACGCATCGGTCGTCTCCTGCAACGAATCGGTGTCGCGACCGAAGCGCCACCGACCGTACCGGCGCGAGCCGCGTGAACGGCATCGACTTGGCCGAGCACGGAGCAATCGTCAAAAATGCCCGATCGACGCGAACGACGGTTTGGACATCGCATGGCTCGGACTCGAGCGCCACGGCCCCGCGCAGTGGTCGTTCGATCTGACGCCACCGCTCACGCGGTTCGACGGAAAGCTCTATGGCGGCACCGGTATCGCGGTGACGACGGCGACGATGGAAGCCGAGACCGGCGGCGGCGCGCTGTGGGCCACGGTGCAGTTCGCCGGCAGCGCGGATCTCGGTGAGCGCATCGATTGCCACGTCGAGGTTCTCGCGCGCGGACGGCGCACCTCACAGGTACGCATGACCGCGACGGTCGGTGATCGGACCGTGCTCGCGGCCATCGGCGCGACGGGCGAGGCTCGAACCGATCGGGTCACGGCCCAGTTCGACTCGATGCCGGTTGTCGCGCCCCCCGACGCGTCACCGGAATGGCGACCGAATCTTCCGATCCCGATTCCCCGGGATGTGCCGAGCTGGTTGAGCATCGCCGAGCTCCGTCACGCGGCGCTGCCCGACGGTCGGCAGGGACTGTGGGCTCGTATGCGCTCGATGGCGCAGACGCGAGCCACGCTCGGGTTCCTCGCCGACATGGTGCCGAGCAGCGTGGCGACGGCCGCCGGCCGCGCCGGCGGAGGCACGAGTCTCGACAACTCGATGCGCTTCGGGCCGCGGCCCGACACCGAGTGGATCCTCGTGGATTTCGACCCGTACCTCGCGACCGATGGCTACGGCCACGGTGGGGCGCGGCTGTGGTCCCTCGACGGGGTGTTGCTCGGCGTCGCCAGCCAAACGGCGATGCTGCTGCTCTTCGACTGACCAAGCCACCAACCGAACGCGACGACGCCCGGGCAACCGTGCACGTTGTTCGTGCGCAATTGCCCGGGCGTCGAATCAGATCAACCGCCGAGCGCTACTTGGCGGCCTCGGCCGTTTCCTGCTCGAGCTCCTTCTCCTTGGCCTTCGCCTCGTGAGCCTTGGCCTCGGCCTTGGCCTTGGTCGCCTCGGTTTCAGCCTCGCCCTTGTCCTTCTGCGCCCGGCCCTCGGCCTTCAGGTCGGCGTTGTCGGTGATGTCACCGGCAACTTCCTTGATCTTGCCCTTGGCCTCTTCGAAGACACCCATCATTGGTCCTTTCGTGTTTCGTGTTTCGTGGTTCGTGTGTCGCGCCGTCGCGAGACCGCGTGTTCAGGCTGACTTCGCGCGCTGTGCGCTCTTCTCGCGTTGCTCGTGCATCTCGGCAACCGCTTCCTTGCGCTGCGCCTCGAGTTCCTTGCGAAGCGCCTTCAGCTCCTCGGTGGCCCGCTCCTGTTGCGCCTCACCTTCCTGCTGCAACCTGTCGTTGCCGATGAGGACACCGAGGAACTCCTTCGCAAGCCCGAGCGCCTTGTCGCCGACGCCTCGCAACTTGTTGAGATCCACCTGTCCGACCTGCATCTGCTTCCTCCGTACGCTTGGTTCACACCCGCCTACCCGCGGTCCGCGAGGTGCAAACTGTGGTGAGCAGTTGCGGACACTTCGCGGTGTCGCGCGGTCGCGCGATCGCGATCACGTCGGCCTTTTCGCGAATCGATCACGGGTACCGCCGCGGTCGAGCGAAGCGAGAGCTCGAGCAGGCCATGGGCCGCTGAGTGCCCGCCGCCGGTCGGCCACCCCGCTAGCGTCCCCTCCGTAACTTTCGGAGATTCCTGAAAGTTCAGGAGGTGGCGCGATGGCCGGTGCGATCGTCACGCGGGGTTTGACCAAGCACTACGGCCGGGTTGCGGCACTCGACGACCTCGATCTGACCGTCGAGCCCGGCGAGGTGTTCGGCTACCTCGGACCCAACGGGGCCGGGAAAACGACCACGATCCGACTGCTGCTCGGCATCGCCCGCGCCACGCACGGTCGTGCCGAAGTGCTCGGCATCGACTGCCAAGCCGATCCCGTCGAGGCGCATCGTCGGCTCGCCTACGTGCCGGGCGAGGCCAGCCTGTGGCCACAGCTGACAGGCCAGGAGACGCTGCACCTTCTCGGTCGTCTCCACGGATCGTGCGACGAGGCGTATCGCCGCACCCTCGTCGAGCGCTTCGACCTCGATGCGTCGAAGAAGGTGCGGACCTACTCGAAGGGCAACCGTCAGAAGGTCGTGTTGATCGGCGCGCTGATGACGCGCGCCGAGGTTCTGCTGCTCGACGAACCCACGAGCGGGCTCGACCCGCTCATGGAGCAGACGTTCCGCGAATGCGTTCGCGACGCGCACGACCGCGGGCAAACCGTGTTCCTCTCGTCGCACATCCTCGGCGAGGTCGAGGCGCTGTGCGAGCGCGTCGCCATCCTGCGAGCCGGCAAGCTCGTCGAGGTCGGTCGCCTCGCCGACATGCGCCATCTCGCGGCGCTGTCGATCGAAGCCCAGCTCCAGGGGCCTCCGCCCGATGTAGCACACGTGGATGGTGTGATCGACGCCGTGGTCGACGGCAACACCCTGCGGTGCCGCGTCACGGGCTCGATCGATCCGTTGCTGCGGGCGCTCGCGCCCGTGGGGGTGCGGCGGCTGATCAGCCGGGAACCCTCGTTGGAGGAGCTCTTCCTCGCCCACTACGGCACGGAGCCCGCGCATGCCGCGTGAGGCGCGGCACGCGGTGCTGTGGATGGCAGGCCGTCGCACGCTGCGCGCCGGTGTGGTGTGGGGCCTGGGGTTCGGCGTGCTGGTTGCCACGACTGCCGCGGGCTATGCCGGCGCGTTCCCGACGCTCGAGTCGCGCCAGAAGCTCGCCACGTCCTTTAGCTCGAATCCCGGCATCGCCGCGCTCATCGGTCCGGCGCGTCGCCTCGACACCGTCGCCGGGTTCACCGCATGGCGAACGATCGGCATCGTGTCGATCGTCGGTGCGGTGTGGGGCCTGTTCTGGGGGACGCGGGCCCTGCGCGGCGAGGAAGACGCCGGACGATGGGAGCTGGTGCTCGCGGGACCGACGACCCGCGGCCGGGCCACGGGCGAGACGCTCACCGCGTTGCTGCTCGGATGGGTCGCGCTGCTGGTGGTCACCATCGTGTGCGTGGTCGCCAGCAGCCGTTCGACGGCGATCTCGTTCGACGCCGGGAACGCAGTGTTGCTCTGCTGTGCGATCACCGCGACCGCGTTGCTGTTCATGGCGATCGGTGCCGCGGCCGCGCAGCTCGCGTCGACGCGCCGGCAGGCCAACGCGATCGGAGGCGGGGTACTGGGAGCGAGCTATCTCGTGCGCATGGTCGCCGATGCCGACAGCCGGCTCTCTTGGTTGCGCTGGGCGAGCCCCCTCGGCTGGATCGAGGAGCTGCGACCGTTCGCCGGCGCTCGGCCGATCGTCCTCGTGCTCATCGCGGCCGTCGCAGTCGCGCTCGGTGTGGTCGCGATCCGCCTCGCCGACGCGCGCGACTGCGGATCGGGCTCGCTGCGCGTCGCGGACTCGCGAGCCCTCGACCGGCGCGGGCTGCAGAGCCCGTTCGGTCTGTCGCTTCGACTGCTGCGACCGACCATGGTCGCCTGGTTCGCGAGCTTGTCCGTCGCTGGCGTCATCTTCGGGTTGGTCGCGCAGTCCGCGGCCGAGGGCATCAGCGGCAACACCGTCGTAGAAGACTCGATCGCGCGCATCGGCGGGCGACGCGGGGGAGCCCAGGCGTACCTCGGTCTCACCCTCGTGATCGCGGCGGCGCTCATCGCGTTCGTCGTCGCGAGCCACATCTCGGCTCTGCGTGCCGAGGAGGACGAGGGCCATCTCGACACGTTGTTCGCGCAACCGGTGAGCCGCACTCGGTGGCTCGTGGGCCGCGCGGTCATCGCGGCCGGCGTCGCGGTGCTCGCGGGGGTCACCACGGGGGTCGGCGCCTGGCTCGGCGCGGCGTCGCAGCACACGCGCCTCGATTTCGCCACGCTCGTGGCTGCCGGCCTGAACCTCGCGCCGCCGGCACTGTTCGTCGTGGGCGTCGGCGTGCTGGTCCACGGCTTCCATCCGCGCTGGGCGCCGACGGTCGCCTACACGCTGGTCGCGTGGTCGTTCGTCATCGAGCTGGTTGCGTCGGTGATCAACGCGAACCACTGGTTGCTCGACACGTCGCTGCTGTACCACCTCGCGCCCGCGCCCGCGACCGACCCTCGTTGGAGCTCGGCCGCGGCTCTCGTCGGTCTCGGCGTCGCGGCGGCAGTCGTCGGCGTCGTGCGCTTCGAGCACCGCGATCTCTGAGCGCGTGACGGTTCGCGCGTGGCAGCGACAGTTCCTCACGAGCGTGAGCGCGCTCAGCGTCGAGGTCGGGATGCCCCCGAGCATCTTGCGCGTGTTCGCCTGGATGATCGTGTGCGAGCCCGTAGAGCAATCGGCCGAGCAGCTGCGTGATGCGCTCGCGTTGTCCGCCGGCTCGGTGAGCGCGGCCACGACGATGCTCGTGCGGGCCGGGATGGTCGAGCGGGCGCGAAGGCCCGGCGAGCGGCGTCTCTACTACCGGGTACGCGATGACGCCTGGGAGCAGGTGTTGCGGCAGCGCATCGAGGCGACGTCGCACCTTCGGTCGATCGCGGACACGGTGCTGGCCCGGGCGCCGGGCGACCAGCACCGCCTCCGCGACATGCGGTCCTTCTACGCCTCGATGGAGAAGGTGCTCCGCGCCGGCGTACGGAAGCCCTAACGCGATGCTCATCGGTTCCACAGGCCGTTCCAAGGTCCGTCGGAGACGGTGATCGCATGCTCGAACAGATCGGCAGCCTCGACGCCCGCTGGCTCGTGGTCGCGGTGCTCGTCGAAGCGCTGAGCTTCGTGTGTTGCTGGGAGCTGCAGTGCATCGTCCTGCGCCGCCGGCACTGGCGCGACGTCGCCGCCCCGCAGCTCGCCGGTAACGCAGTGAGCCAGGTGGTGCCCGGAGGCGGTCCCGTCGGCGCGGCGCTGCAGCTGCGGATGCTCGTGCGGTCGGGCAGCGAGGTGCCGGCCGCGGTCGCCGGT
>DASZHU010000263.1:0-6641 GCA_035937605.1 Acidimicrobiales bacterium
CGAGGCGCCGTCGGTGGCGATCGACGCCGCCAGCTGGCGGGCCGCATCCCAGCTCACCGGGCCCTGCTGTTGCAGCATCCGGGCGAGGTCGCCGAACAGTGGGATGTTTCGGAACGGGTCGTCGCCCGGCTCGAGTGGACCTCGATCGCTCACGTTGGCATGGTAGGGCGATGTCGACCGTCGTCCTCAGCGGTGCCGCCGATCCGTTGGGGCGCCGAGTCGCAGCCGCCCTCGGTCGTGCCCCGGGCGTCGACCGTGTGATCACGCTCGACGAGCACGACCTCCACGGCCCTGACCTGAAGGCTCGCATCGAAGGAGCGACCGCACTGGTGCACCTCGCCGGCGGATTGGACGACACGCGAGCCGTACTCGACACGGCCTCGTCCGTCGGTGCCAGCCAACTCGTCGTGCTGTCGAGCGCGACCGTGTACGGCGCGTGGGCCAACAACCCGGTGCCCCTCACCGAGGATGCTCCGCTGCGCCCGAACCCCGAGCTCGACTTCGCGGTGCGCGCCGCGGAGCGCGAGCGCCTGGCATCCGATTGGCGGCATGACCACCCCGGTTCGACGGTCGCGGTCCTGCGGCCGGCGGTTCCCGTCGCGGAGGACGCGGCAGGTTGGCTCGACCGTGGGATGCGCGAGGCGTCCGCGATCCGCGCCGCCGGCCCCGACGATCCACCGGGACAGTTCGTGCACCTCGACGACCTCACCGCCGCGGTCGTGGTCGCGTTGACACAACGGCTCGACGGGCCGTTCAACGTGAGCCCCGACGGTTGGATCGAGGGTGATCAGCTGCGCGCGCTCGAGGGCGTGCCGCGGCTGCGCGTGCCCGAGCCGATCGCGCGGCGCCTCGCCTGGTTGTGGTCGAAGGTGAGTCCGTCGAGCGCGTCGGCAGGGCTCATCGCGTACACCGTGCACCCGTGGGTCGTGGCCAGCGACCGGCTCAAGGCCGTTGGGTGGTCGGCCTCCTTCAGCAACGAGGAGGCATACGTCGCCGCGCACCGTCCCGCGCCGTGGGCGACGCTGAGCCCGCAACGGAGACAGGAGCTCGCGCTCGGCGGTCTCGTCGCGCTCGCCGGAGGACTCGTGGTCGGTGTCGTCGCCCTCGTCAGGCGTGGTTCTTCTCGCCGAGCGTGATGGTGATCGTCTGCAGGCTGTTGCTGCGCATGACCTCGAGCGTGAGGAGATCACCGGGGTGATGCGCGCGTAGCGCAACCACGAAGGCGGTCATCGAGGTGATCTTCGCGCCGTCGAGCGACGTGATCACGTCGTCGGGGAGCAGGCCCGCCTGTTTCGCGGGGCTGTCGTCGGACACCTTCGTGATGCGAGCGCCACCCGTGAGGCCCATGCCCTGCGCGGTGACCGTCCCGAGGTCGGCGCCCTCGAGCCCGAGCCACGCGTGTCGCGCCGAACCCGTCGCGATGATGTCGTCGGCGACGGCGCGCACGATCTCGATGGGGATCGCGAAGCTGACACCACTCGCGCTCGGATCGTCGGCCGACGACACCGACGTGATCATGCCGACAACCGCTCCCGAGCCGTCACACAGGGCGCCCCCCGACGAGCCCTCGGCGATCGGCGCGTCGGTCTGGACCATCTCGTGCAGGTCGGCGCCGCTCAGTCCGGTCACGTGACGGCCGACCGCGCTCACGACGCCGACCGTGACCGACGGGCCGCCGCCGACTCCGATGGGCGAACCGATCGCGATCGCCGGTTGACCGGGTTGCAGATCGATCGCGGAGCCCAGCACGGCGACGGGAACGTTGCCACGGTCGATCTTCACCACCGCGATGTCGGTCATGGGATCGCGACCCACGACCGAACCCGGGAGGTTGGTGCCGTCCGACATCACAACCTGCACCGTCGACACGGCGTCGACCAGGTGAGCGTTCGTGGCCACGTAGCCGTCGTCGCGCACGAGGATCCCGGAGCCGGTCGTCGACTGCGCCCCGGTGGTCTCGATGCGAATGATCGACGGCGACAAGGTCTTCGCGATCGTGATCACGCCGCGTCCCGACGAGCTCGCCGTGCTCAGCTCCGCAATCGGACGAACCGCCACTTTCTCGACGACCGGCTTCTCGACGACGTCGCCGGACAGACGACCCGACGCCGCGACGAAGCCCAACGAGAGCGCGGATCCGATGAGCCCGGCCACGACCGCGACCGCCCACAGGCGCGTCGCGGAGGCGTCCGCGGAGGCTGGGGGAGCGGCGAGTGCGGTGCCGAGCTCCGATGGATGACGCCACAGGCGGTCGTCGGGAGGAAGGGGCGCGCCACCGACGGGAAGGTCATCGTCGTCGTCGCCGTCGAAGGGCACGAACGGCAACGATACTGACGGGTGTTGCGCTGGTGACCGCGGCCCGTACCGATCGGGCCGCGCCGGCCGACCTCCGGAAGCCGGTCGCGCACGGCCGTCGTCATAGTCTTGAGGGATGCAGGCGCCGGCGACGGGAGAGGTCTGGCTCGGGCTGTCCGACGGCGTGTTGCCGGTCGCGGCGGTGAGCGAGTGGGTCGTGCGGCCCGACTGCGGCGCCGTGGTCGTGTTCAGCGGAACCGCGCGCGATCACGCGCCGGGCCGTCCCGACGTGGAGCGGCTCGAGTACGAGGCCTACGACGAGCAGGTCGAGCCTCGCCTGCGCGCGATCGCGGACGAGATGCGCACGCGCTGGCCCACCACCGGACGCATCGCGATGATCCATCGCACGGGAATCGTGCCGGTCGGTGACTCCGCCGTCGTGGTGGCGGTGTCTGCTCCGCACCGGGACGAGGCCTTTCACGCGGCGCGCTTTGGCATCGACGCAATCAAGGCGTCGGCTCCCATCTGGAAGCACGAGGCGTGGAGCGGCGGCGCGGAGTGGGGCACCGATGCCCAAGAATCGGTCGACGCGCGCAGAGTCGGACGTTTCAGATGAGCGTGCTGTTGTTCCTGGCGGTGCCGCTGGTGGTCATCGTTCTCGGTTCGTTGGTGCTGTCGTTGCGCCAGCGCAAGCCCCAAGGGATGCGTTCGAGCATTGAGGGGTTCCAGCAGCAGATGAAGGCGTTGTCGCCGGACGACGACGTTCCTCGCCGGGGATAGCGCGCTGGCACGCGACCTCGCCATCGATCTCGGCACCGCGAACACGCTGGTGTACGAGCGCAACCGCGGGATCGTGCTGAACGAGCCGTCGGTGATCGCGCTCAACAGCCGCACCGGCGATGTGCTCGCGATGGGGCACGAGGCCTGGCAGATGATCGGGCGCACGCCGGGCTACATCGTCGCGGTACGGCCGCTGCGCGGCGGTGCGATCACCGACTTCGACATCACCCAACGCATGATCCGTCTGCTGTTGCAGCGGGTCGGTGTCAACCGCTTCAACCGCCCGCGCGTCGTGATCTGCGTGCCGTCTGCGATCACCGAGGTCGAGCGCCGCGCGGTGACCGAAGCGGCTCGGCGCGCCGGAGCGGCCGACGCCCAGCTCATCGAGCAGCCGATGGCGGCGGCGATCGGTGCGGGGCTGCCGATCAACGAGCCTGTCGGCAACATGGTGATCGACGTCGGAGGCGGCACGTCGGAGACCGCGTTGATCTCACTGGGAGGCATCGTCGCGTTGCAGGCGGTGCGCGTCGGGTCGTTCGACATCGACGCCGCGATCCAGACCTACGTGCGCCGCGAGTACGGGATCGCGGTGGGGGAGCGCACCGCGGAGGAGATCAAGGTGGCGATCGGGTCGGCCTACCCGACGCTCGACGAGTTCAAGGCCGAAGTGCGGGGCCGCGACCTCATGAGCGGGCTACCGAAGACCGTCATCTTGTCGCCGGAGGAGACCCGCGAGGCCATCGACGAGCAGGTCGCGGCCGTCGTCGACTCGGTGATCGCGTGCCTGGGACAAGCGCCGCCCGAGCTCGCGCAGGACCTCATCGTGCGCGGCATGTACCTGGTCGGCGGGGGCGGGATGTTGCGCGGGTTCGACCTTCGCATCTCGGAAGAGACGGAGATCCCCGTACACCTCGTCGACGCCCCGCTCGAGTGCGTCGTGCTTGGTGCGGGCCGCGTGATCGAGAACTACGACCGCCTCAAGAGCATGTTCATGGGCGCTCGCCGCTGACCTTCCTGGCAATCGGGCAACGGATCACCCGAGTCGCCCGGCGAGCTCGTCCGGCGAGACCACGACGTCGAAGCCGTCGCGATCGGCGAGCCACGCGCGGTTGAGGGTGTGCAACTCGTCGCCCGTCCAGTGGTTGAGGTACACGACGAACGGCCAGGGGTCGATCGCCTCCGCGCTCAGCCGCACGGCGTTGATGGTGCCGAGCCCGGCATCGGCGACCAGCACGGTGAGGTCGGGCTCGACGTGGTGGCACACGTCGACGCTGTCCGCGTCGAATGCGATCGGTGCGCGAACACCGCCGACCGTCTCGATCCAACGCACGTCTGGCTCGGGATCGGGCCAGCGCACGTCGTGCAGGAGCTCATCGAGCGAGAACGGCGCGCGCTCGAGCACGGCCGCGGCCATCGGGGGCGCCATGGCGACGGGATACCACCGGCCTTCGGGGCACACATCGTGCGGGTGCTCGCCCGACGCCGATGCGAGCACGTCCGCGTCGGTGGGCCCGGCGTCGGCGGGATCGAACGATTGCACCGGCTTGCGCGCAGCGACGCGCAGGCCGCGCTCCCGGAGCCTGGAGAGCACGGCGGCGCCGACCCACGTCTTGCCGATCTCGGTGCCGGTACCCGTGCAGACGACGAGCGTCACAGCTCGGTGAGCGCCTTGGCGAGGCGATCGACCTCTTCTTCCGTGTGGGCCGCCGACAGCGCGACCCGGAGCCGTGAGGTGCCCGGCGCGACGGTGGGCGGACGGATCGCGGGCACTAGCAGCCCGTGCTCGTCGAGCAACCGGGATGCGGCGTCGAGCGCCCTCTGCTCGTCGCCGATCACGATCGGAACGATGGGAGAAGGGTGGCCCGGCGCGACGCGATCGACATGCGCCCGCAGGCGTTCGACGAGCGCGTCGCCTTCAGCCGACCGCCATACCCGCAACGCGGCGAGCGCGGCGGCCGAATCGGCCGGCGTGGGCGCGGTCGTGAAGATGAACGGTCGGGACGCGTTGACGAGCAGGTCGATGAACGGGCGCGGACCGGCAACGAACCCGCCGAGGGCGCCGAGCGTCTTCGACAGCGTGCCGACGCGCACCACCGTGACGTCGGACGGCGGGAGCGAGGGCCCCATCACCGCATGGGCCTCGTCGAGCAGCAGCAACGCATCGCGTCGTGCACACACATCGAGCAGTTCGGGCAGCGTGGCCTCGTCGCCGTCCATCGAGAAGACGGTGTCCGTGACGACGATGGCCGGACCGTCGTGACCAGCGAGCAGCGCGTCGACATGGGCGACGTCGCGATGACGCGCGATCGCGATCGTGCCTCTGGCGAGGCGGCAACCGTCGATGATCGACGCGTGGTTCAGCTCGTCGCTCACGACGAGCACGCCCTCGGTGGCGAGTGCGGTGAGCACGCCGAGGTTCGTCGCGAACCCTGTAGGGAAGAGAACCGCCGCTTCTGTCGCCTTCCACTCGGCCAGCTCGGCCTCGAGCTCGCGATGGATCGGCCGCGCCCCCACGATGAGCCGGGCCGAGCCGGAGCCGGTGCCCCAACGGTCCACCGCGTCGATCGCGGCGCGTCGCACCAAGGGATGCTGTGTGAGCCCGAGGTAGTCGTTCGACGCGAACGACACGATCGAGCGCCCGTCGTCGAGCGCGAACACGGGGCCAGGGCCGTCGAGCGTGCGGATGGTCCGCCACTGCCCTGCGTCCGCGATGGCGCGGTTGCGGCCCGAGACCGAGTCGTGCCAGCTCATCCCGGCGCGACCTCATCGATCGCCGCGAGCACCGTGTCGACGATGCGGTCGATCTCGTCCGCGGTGATCGTGAGGGGCGGCATCAAGACGATCACGTCGCCGAGCGGGCGGATGAGCACACCTCGCCGCACGCACGCGGCCGACACGCGACGACCCCAGCGCAAACCGTCCGCCGGCGGCGCGAGCTCGATGCCGGTCATGAGCCCAACCTGTCGGACTTCTCTCACCGCGGCGAGCCGTGAGACGTCGGCGGAAAGACGGACTCGAAGCTGATCGGCGCGAGCGCGCACGTTGTCGAGCACGTTCCACTCGGAAAGCAGCTGGAGGTGGCGCAGGGCGACCGCGGACGCGAGCGCATTCCCGCTGAAGGAGTGCCCGTGGTAGAGCGTGCGCTCGGACAGATCGGGTCCGAGGAACGCGTCGTAAACCCGAGCCGAAGCGGCCGTTGCCGCCATCGCGAGGTAGCCGCCGGTCAAGCCCTTGCCGAGGCACAGCAGGTCGGGTCGCACGCCGCATTGGTCGACGGCGAAGAGTGTGCCGGTGCGCCCGAACCCCGTGGCCACCTCGTCGCAGATCAGCAGCACGTCGTGACGGGCGCACGCCTCGGCGATCGCTTTCACGAACGCAGGCTCGTTGAGCAGCATGCCGGACGCACCCTGTACGAGCGGCTCCAGCACCACCGCAGCGAGCTCGGGTGCGTGACCCTCGATCGTCGCTACTGCGGCAGCGGCCTCGCCGCTCGGCACGCGCCGCACCGGGAAGCGCAGCCGATCGAACACGTCAGTGCCGAACCCGCCATCCCCGACAGACAGTGA
>DASZHU010000264.1:0-7002 GCA_035937605.1 Acidimicrobiales bacterium
GACCGCTCGATCTCGTCGCTCAGCAGTCGCTCGACGAGCGGGCCCCACAGTCCCCCGCCGTAATGCAGGCGCATCGTCAGACGGCTGGTGCCGTTGCCCACGCCGGCGACATGGGCCTCGAGCCTCCAGGGCGAGTGCGAACGGCCATCGAGCTCGCGCCGCTCGAACACGACGGCGTCGGGCACGTCGTGGCGGGTGCGCACCATTCGCAATCGCTTCGCGCGCGCGAACGGCCCGAGGCGACCGCGGAGCTCGACGGTCCATGCGTGCTCGTCACCGACCGCACCATCGACCGCGGCCGCGCGCGGCACGATGTCGAGCCACTTGGGATACGTCGTGAGGTCCGAGACGCACTCGAACAGCTCCTCCCGCGAGCAGGGCGCTTCGAGCGTGGCGGTGACGTCCACCGCCACAGTGTGGTCAGCGACAGCGACTCACGGCGAAACCCGCTGCTGCTCCGAGGCCAGCAGGATCGGGTAGGGGTCGATCGCCGAGCCCCCTCCCGGGTGCACCTCGAAGTGCAGGTGCGGCCCGTACGCATCGCCGGTGTGGCCGACGTAGCCGACGAGGTCACCCCCGTCGACGAGCTGCCCCTCCTTCAACCCTGCCGCGTATGCCGACAGGTGCGCGTAGTAGTACGCCGTACCGCTCTCGCCTTTGATCCACAGACCGTGCCCGCCGAGCGCCGAGTCGCTGATCTGGGTGATGACGCCGCGCTCCGCGGCGTAGAGCTCGGTGCCCTCGGCCGCGACAACATCGCAGCCCTGGTGGAAGTGCGCGTTGGGCGTGCCCGGCAGCCGCGGGTCGCCGAAGTCCTCACTGAACGTGTGCGGGTCGGCAACGGGGAACACGAAGCCGTGGATCACGATGTTGCCGCCGGCGCTCGACACGGCGAGATCGAGCTTCGCGTCGCCGAAGTCGATGAGGGCCTGGGCCTCCGCAACCCTCGCCGCGTCGAGTTGCGATTGGGTGTCGGCGATGTCCTTCGCGGTCTGGGCCTGGTCGTTCGAGACCTTGGCCTGCAGCTGCTTGACCCGCTCGACCGCGGCGTTGTCCTGTTCGACGACGACACCGAGCAACGTGGCGCGTTGCGATGCCGGGCCGTCGCCGTCGGTTCCGATCGAGATCGCGTCGAAACCGTTGCCGCGAACGTACGCATCGACCGCTCTGGCCCGTAGCTCGTCGCGGGCCGACGCGAGGTCGCGCACCGCTTGACGCGCCGAGGCGCCGAGCGCGTCGACCTTCGTGTGCAGCGCTTCGAGGGACGCCTCGAGCTGGCTGCGAAGCGTGGTGGCGGCCTCGAGCGCGCCTTGACGCGCCAGCGCGGACGCCCGCGCGGCGCGCAGGTCGACGGTCACGATGCGCCCCGGCAGCGGCCCCACCGCGCCGGCTCCGGCGCCGGTCGGCGGCTCGCGGGGCGGGATCGTCACGGAGACGTTCGGAACGCTCTCGGGCGGCGCATCGCCGTGGACGCCCGGGTCGGTCGCGGCGGTCGGGCTCGTCGTGTCCGTCGTCGACGACGAGCCCTCGATCGTGGTGGTGGTGGTGGTGCTGGCCGCCCGGGGATCGGTGGTGGACGACTGCGCCACTGCAGGCGCGCCACAGAGCGCGCTGGCGACGACGACCGCGAGCGCGCCCGCCACGAGCCGGTTTCGACGCATCACCCCATTCTTCTTCGACCCGAGGAACCCTCCGGTGAACCCACCCTGCAAATCCCATGCAGACGGACACGCTTCTGTGTCGCTGCGCATGGGATGTCGCCTGAAGGGGCGGCTCAGGGGGCGGTGAGCACGACGTGGTTTGGGTCGAGCTCGACGCGCACCGAGGTGCCCGGCTCGGGGACCTCGCCGGAGCGGTCGGTGACCTCCAGGGTCCATCCGGTCCGCAGCATCACCGGGACGAGGAAGTGGTCACCGCGGAAGGTCGCTGGTCCGGCCACGCCCTCGGCACCCGTGCGCGCGAGCCGCAGACCGTCGGGACGAATCACGAGCGCGGCGTCACCGTCGGGCCGGTTGCCGGCGGTCATCGGTCCCCAGGGCGTGTCGATGCGGCCGTCGCGCGCCACGACCTCGAACACATTGCCGAAGCCGAGGAAGCGAGCGACGAACGCGTCGGCGGGGCCGCGCCAGACGTCGACCGGCCGCCCGATCTGGCTCACGACCCCATCGCGGAGCACCAGGACGCGATCCGCGAGCGTGAACGCCTCGCCTTGATCGTGGGTGACGGTCACCACCGTGAGACCGAGATCGACGAACAACGCTCGCAGCTCACCGGTGAGTCGCTCGCGCAACGAGCGATCGAGCGAGCCGAGGGGCTCGTCGAGCATCAGCACCCGGGGCTTCGGCGCGAGCGCACGGGCCAACGCGACGCGCTGTTGCTCACCGCCTGACAACGAGACGACCGAGCGAGCGCCATAGCCTGACAATCCGACCAGCGCGAGCACCTCGTCCACGCGACGCGCCACCGCCTCACGCGTGTCGCCGTGCATCCGCGGGCCGAATGCGACGTTCCCCACCACGTCGCGATGCGGGAACAGCGCGTACTCCTGGAACATGAGCCCAACCTCGCGGGTGTGTGGAGGGCGGTTCGTGACGTCGCTGCCGTCGACGAGCACGCGACCTCCCGCGATCGGCACCAGACCGGCGATGGCGCGCAGGATCGAGCTCTTGCCGCATCCACTCGGGCCGAGCAACGTGACGACCTCGGCCTCACCGACGTCGAGATCGAACCGATCGACCGCCGTGTGGTCGCCGTAGCGGACGGTGACGCCCTCCACCCGAAGCATCGCGGTCAGAACTCGCCGAGGCCGGGCGTGCGGAAGCGTTCGATCAACAGGATCGCCGCGGCAGTGACCACCATGAGGATCGTGCTCATCGCCATCGCCGCTCCGAAGTTGGCGGCGCCGGCCTGTGAGAGGAAACGGAAGATCGCGACCGGCATCGTGGGCCGATCCGGTCGCGCGATGAACAGCGTCGCGCCGAACTCTCCCAACGAGATCGCGAATGCGAAGCCGGCCGCCACGAGGGCGGCTCGCCGGACGATCGGCAGATCGACCTCGCGCCACGTCCGCGCCGGGGACGCGCCGAGCAGCGCTGCCGCCTCGTGGAGCCGATCGTCGATCGATCGCACAACCGGTACGAGGATGCGCACGACGAACGGGATCGCGACGAGCGAGTGCGCGATCGGCACGATGATCCACGACGAGCGCAGGTCGAGCGGAGGTCGGTCGAGGCTGATCAGGAAGCCGAACCCCACCGTGACTGCGGAGGTGCCGAGGGGCAGCATCAGCAGGAGGTCGAGCGGGCGTCGACCCCGCCCGCGGCCGGCAACGGCGAACGCCGCGAGGCCGCCGACGACCAACGCGATCGCGGTCGCCACGACGGCGAACTCGAGGGAGTTCCGTATCGCGTCGAGGGGCGGCACGAAGCGCGCGGCGCGGGCCGGCGTGTCGAACAACGCGCGGTAGAAGTCGAGCCCGTATCCGGTCGTCGGATGCAGCGACCGCTCCACGAGCACGGCGATCGGCGTGCCCAGCAGCACCGCCATCACGGCGAGGTTTGCGGCGACGAACCAATGCTCCGCACGACCGCGCGGGCGCCGGGCGACGTCTCCGGTTGCCAGCAGCCGCTGCCGCACCCCGCGCCGAGACGACGTCGCCGCGAAGCTGAGCAAGAGCGCGACCACGGCGGCCAGCTGCACGAGCGCCAGCACGCTGGCCGTCGGCAGGTCGAGCCGGTCGAGCGTGGCCCGCTTGATCGCAACCTCGAGGGTCGCGTAGCGCTGACCGCCGAGCACCAGAACGACTCCGAACGACGTGAACGAGAAGAGGAACACGATCGCGGCCGCCGACGCGACCGCCGACCGCAGTAGCGGCCACGTCACCTCGCGCAGCGTCCGCCACCGCGACGCGCCGAGAGTTCGGGCGGCGTCGTCGAGTGTCGGATCGAGGTGCGACCACAGCCCTCCGACCGTGCGTACGACGACGGCGTAGTTGAAGAACGCGTGCGCGATCAGGATCGCCCAGATCGAGCCGTCGAGGTCGACGACTCCCGCGAAGATCCCCCTCGTGCCGAACAAACCGAGGAACGCGGACGCGACGACGATCGTGGGGAGCACGAACGGAACCGTGATCGCCGCGCGCAGCAACGCCTTGCCGCGGAAGTCGAACCGCGCGACGACGTACGCGCCTGGCAAGCCGAGCGCCAGCGTCAACAGGGTCGACGCGGCCGCCTGCCACAACGTGAACCACACGAGATGGCGCGTGCTCGGCGCGCGGAGCACGGCGCCGACGACCCCGAGATCCCAGCTTCCGTTCGGCCGCAACCCGCGTTCGACGATGTGGCCCACCGGCCACACGAAGAACACGGCGAGGAACACCACCGGGACGCCCGCAAGGAGGGCGACCGCGGCGGCTCCACGCCCGCGGGTGCGACGTGTCACCCGAGAACGGCCGCGGTCCAGTCGCGGATCCACTTCTCGCGGTTGGCCGAGATCTGATCCTGCGGCACGTCGACAGGGTGAGCCGGCTTGGCCGCGAGCGACGTGAAGAGCTCGGGCAGGGCGGCGTCCGTGCGCACGGGGTAGACGAACATCTGCTCGGGCATGTCCTCCTGGAACGCCTTGGAGAGCATGAAGTCGATGAACGCGTGCGCGGCCGCGGAGTGGCTCGTGCCCTTCAGCACACCGACGAACTCGATCTGGCGGAAGCACCCATCGTCGACCGAGCCGACGTCGGAGGTGGTCTTCGGCGGCGTCGCGAACAGTGCATCCGCAGGCGGGCTCGTCGCGTACGACACGACGACGGACCTCGATCCGGTGCCGCCGGAGCCCAACGTGAAGTCGTTGTTGTACGCCTGGTCCCATCCGTCGTCGACCTTGACGCCGTTGGCTTTCAGCGCGCGCCAGTAGTCGAGGTAGTGGTCTTCGCCGAACTTCGCCACGGTCGCGACGAGAAACGCGAGCCCGGTGCTCGAGGTCGCCGGGTTCTCGACGACCAACTTGTCCTTGAACTCGGGCTTGCGGAGGTCGTCGAGCGACGACACCGTCGTAGCCCGCTTGTCGTAGTTCACGCACACGTCGCTCTCGTCGACGGGCGTGATCCGGTGCTGCGCGTCCAAGTCGAACGTTCGGTCGGTCGACGAAAGCGACGGCGACACGTACGGATCGAACAAGCCGGCATCGAGCCCCTTGCTGAGCAGCGTGTTGTCGATCCCGTAGAGCACGTCACCTTGCGGATGGTCCTTCGTCAGGATCGCCTGGTTCACGACCGCCCCGGCGTCGCCGCCCTTCACCACGTTCACGGTGATGCCCGTGCGATCCGAGAAGGCCTTCAACACGCTGTCGGTCACCGCGAAGGCGTCGTGGGTGACCAGCGTGATCGTCTGCCCTCGCACCGACTCCGAGCCCGACGCGCTCTGCGACGCCTGGGCCCTGGGCTTGGTGTCGCTGCTGCATCCGATTGCACTGGCTCCGAGGCCGACTGCCACCAGCAGGGCGATGACTCTTCGCATCTCAACTCGCTCCTTGTCCTGGAAGGATTGCCAGCAGCACGCCCTCGGCGAGGGCAACCGTTGCCGGCGACTGTTCGATCACGTTGCTGACGCCACGCGTGGTGCCGGGCTCCAAGCGGTCGTCGCGCAGCGAGTACTTCAGGCCCGTCGTGGTGATGCCGACGCCCGGCCCGCCGACCGGTACGAGCGTGACGGTCTCACCGACGGCGCCGACGAGCTCGACCACGGCGCCGCCGCGTACGACGTGAACTCGCGCTCCGGCGACGTAGGCGGTCACGCGACACGACGCGAGGAAGGGCGCGCCGAGCACGAGGAGGTTCGCCAGCAGATGATCCTGACGTCCCCCGCCGATGCCGAGCACGATCACGTCGGTTGCGCCGAGTCGGATCGCTTCGTGCAATGCCAGCTCGAGGTCGGTCTGGTCCTTCTCGGCCGGATGGCGCTCGATGCGCACGCCCTCGCGCCCCGCGCGCTCCAACGCCGTTGACGACACGGAATCGAAGTCGCCGATCGCCACGCTGACCGGCAAGCCGGCGTCGAACGCTCCGTCGAGCCCGGAATCGGCGGCGACGACGATCGCGTTCGCGACCTCGCCCGGCAGGGGTGTCGGGACGCGTTCGCCTCCGGCGACGACCACGATCCGCTGTCCCACGTGGTTGCTCCCTCCGCTGGCATTACCCAGTTCAGGTTCGTGGGTCGGTGGCGCCGTTGCGTGGCCACCCTCTCAGCCCGGTTCGGCCCGAGCTCCCCAGGGTTGTGGTGAGTGCGCGGCAGCGTACTGGCACGGTCCGCGCGCGAACGATTCGATTCCGGAAGGTACCCGTCAGCGGCGGAGGAGGTCCTTCGCGATGTGGGTGATCTGGATCTCGTCGGTGCCGGCGTAGATCTGCAGCACTTTCGCGTCGCGGGCGAGTTGCTCGACGTGGAACTCGGCCATGTAGCCGTTCCCACCGTGGAGCTGCACGGCCTCCATCGCGACCTCGGTCGCGGCGCGTGCCGAGTAGAGCTTCATCGCGGATGCCTCGGCGAGGGTCAAGCTCTTCCCGGCGGCAGCCATCTCGATCGTGCGGAAGACGAGGTTCTGCACGTTCAGGCGGGCCACCTCCATCTTCGCCAGCTTCTCCTGGATCAACTGGAACTCGCCGATGGGCTGACCGAACTGCACGCGGTGCTTCGCGTACTCGACACACGTTTCGAGGCACTGCTCGATGATCCCGAGCGACATCGCGGCGACGCCCGAACGCTCCATCGAGAACGTGTCCTTGGCGCCCTCGCGTCCACCCGACGCCACCTCTTCGGTCTCGCCGATGAGGCGGTCCTTCCCCACGCGCACGTCGGTCAGGAAGAGCTCACCGGTGGGTGACGAGTGCATCCCCATCTTGCGCAGCGGCTTCGACTGCTCGAACCCCGGCATCCCGCGGTCGAGCACGAAGCTCAGGATCTTGCGTTCGGCGGGCGGATTGCCTTCGTCGAGCTTGCAGATGAACACGGT
>DASZHU010000265.1:0-7105 GCA_035937605.1 Acidimicrobiales bacterium
TACTACATCGAGATGGACCCGGGCGTGGCCAACGCGGCGAACTCGGGACTTGATCGCGAGGTCGCCAACTCCGACATCGTGATCCTGTCCTCGATCCGGGACGACTGGAACGAGCCGAACGACTCCCAGAAGTTCGGATCCGACGCACCGAACCAAGTGTTGACGCGTGACTTCAGCATGGCGGGCTCCTACGGGACCGGCCTGTTCGGTCGCGGCCTGTACGAGCTGTACGTGCGCAAGGTGCCGCGGTAGCTATCCTGCTCGCCCGATGCGCACCCTCGTCGTCGTGCCGACCTACGAGGAGGCCAGCAACATCACGGAGTTGCTCCAGCGCACGCGGGCCGCGGCGCCCGACGTCGACGTGCTCGTCGTCGACGACAACAGCCCGGACGGCACGGCCAAGTTGGTGCGGGCCCTCAACGACGAGCTGGGACAGATCGACGTGCTCGTGCGCACGGAGAAGGCCGGGCTCGGTACGGCCTATCGGGCCGGCTTCGCCATGGGGATCGAGCGTGGGTACGACGTGATCCTGCAGATGGACGCCGACCTCTCGCACGACCCGGCATCGATTCCCGCCCTCGTCGGCGCGCTCGACGACCACGTCGGGATGGTGATCGGCTCGCGCTACGTGCCGGGCGGGTCGATCCCGCATTGGCCCTGGCACCGCCGGGCGCTGTCGCGCTACGGCAACCTGTACACGAGGCTCGCGCTCGGTCTGAAGGTTCGCGACCTCACGTCGGGCTTCCGCGCCTGGAAGGCGTCGACGCTCGTCGGTATCGACTACGAGACCACGCACGCCACGGGCTATCTGTTCCAGATGGAGATGGCGTACCGCGTCGATCGGCACGACGAGGGCATCGGCGAGGTGCCGATCACGTTCACGGACCGCGTACGAGGCACGTCGAAGATGTCGGGCGCGGTGATCTTCGAGGAGCTCACCCGGGTCACGTGGTGGGGGCTGCGCGACCGAGTGCTGCGCCGCGGCCGGCGCTCCGCGGCCACGGCCTAGCGCATGTACTGGCTTCTGTCGTACGACCTCGTCGCCGACTATCTCGAGCGCCGAACCGCCCTGCGCGACGACCACCTCGGATTGGCACGCGCCGCGCACGAGCGGGGCGAGCTGGTGCTGGCCGGCGCGCTGGCGGAACCGCCGGACCGCGCCGTGCTCGTGTTCCGCGCCGACGATGCGACGATCGCCGAAGAGTTCGCGAGCGCCGATCCCTACGTGGTCAACGGGCTCGTTACGAAGTGGACCGTGCGCCCGTGGACCGTCGTGATCGGTGGCGAGCCCGAGTAGCGGTCGCCGGGAACGCGTCGTCAGTTGGCAGCGGCCACCGAGCTCGCGGAGCGACTCACGTTGTCGCTCGTCTGCGAGCCGAGAAGCGTCACGGCGCTGATGCACACGAGCACGATCAACGCGAACAGCAGGGCGTACTCGACCATGGCGTTGCCGTCGTCGCTGCTCATCCGATCCCGAGCGGCATCGATCACCCGCCGGCCGATCCACATCGTGTTGTTGTAGGCGCTCAGGACCATGCTGGTGCTCCAGACTCCGAGGGTCATGCGCGGTGCGCGTTCGCTGGTTCTGTCACCTGATCGGCCTATTCGGGCCCCCCGGCACATAGGCCCTTCGGACCCTTCTGACCCGTTCCGAGGCGCGTAGTCGGGCAATTTCACACCCCCTGATGTGACTACATGTGCCTGGTTAATAGGGCCAGTCGCGGGAGCGATGTCCGAGCAATCGAGTCAGCGCGCCCAGCCGGGCGACCAGCAATACCTTGATCGTGACGTTCCGCGCGAACCAGGGCAGCTCCCGCAGCTGACGGGCGACATTGCGGCGCCGGGCCCCCCGCGCCACCAGCTCGCAGCGGTACTCGGTCATCGAACCGACCCGGCCGACGTACCGAAAGCGGAAGCCGAAGGTCAAGGCCCGGAGGATGGCGAGGGTGACCCCCACGGAGCTGAACGAGTCGTGGATCAGCAACGTGCCGCCGCGACGAACGCGGCCGCCCCACACGCGGATGTCGGCCAGCGCTGGCCGGTACCGGTGGGCGCCGTCGATGTAGAGCAGGGCGATCTCACCCGACACAGCGCCGAGGGCGTCTTGCGAGAACGCCCGCACGTGCCGTACCCGACCAGCGACGCCGGCGCGGTCGAGGTTCGCGTGGAACATCTCGTGGTCCTCCGCGGCGGCGTCCTCGAAGCCTTCGATCTCCTGAGGGCCGCGGTCGTTGCCGGCATGGGGGTCGATGGCCACGATGTCGACGCCCACCGGAGCCGCGAGGGCGAGCACGGTGGTCGATCGACCCCGGAACGACCCGATCTCCACGATGCGTTCACCCGACGCCGTCGCCAGCGCCCGATCCCACAGCAGGCGGGCCTGACCATCGGTCATCCAGCCGTCGACGTGCGCCACCGCCGCGAGCGCATCGGCGAACGAAGGCTCCGGTCGCATGCCAACGGACGCTAGTGGTGGTGACTACCCTCCTCGTGTGGCTGCGTCGCCCCACGCCACCAACATCGCCAAGATCGGCGACTTGGCCGCCGCGGCTGGCCTTCGTCGCATCCACCTGCTGTCGTGGCGCGACCTCGACGACGTCGAAGCCGGCGGATCCGAGGTCCACGCCGCCACGGTGGCGCGCTTCTGGGCGGAAGCCGGCCTCGACGTCACGCTGCGCACGTCGTACGCGCAGGGCCAGGCCCCGGTCGTGGTGCGCGACGGCTACCGCGTCATCCGCCGAGCTGGTCGGTACCTCGTGTTTCCGCGCGCGATCGCGTCCGAGCTGATCGGCCGTCACGGTCCCCGCGACGCGCTCGTGGAGATCTGGAACGGGATGCCGTTCTTCTCACCGCTCTGGGCCACCGGCCCTCGCATCGTCGTGCTCCACCATGTGCATGCCGAGATGTGGAAGATGGTGCTCGGCGACGACGCGCCGTGGGCCGCCACAATGGGTGACCTCATCGAACGCCGACTCGCACCGCTCGCGTACAAGCGCAGCCGCGTCGTCACGCTGTCGCATTCGTCCAAGCACGACATCGTCGAGATGCTCGGGTTCCGTCCCGAGCGCGTCGACGTCGTGTCGCCCGGCGTCGATCCGGTGTTCACCCCGGCCGGCGACAAGGCCGCCAAGCCGCTGGTCGTCGCCGTCGGACGGCTCGTGCCGGTCAAGCGCTACGACCACCTCATCCGCTCCGTGGCCCGCGCCCGCGCGCAGCAGCCCGACATCGAGCTGACGATCGTCGGCGAGGGCTACGAGCGACCGCGCCTCGAGGAAGTCGTCCGCGAGGTCGACGGCACCGAGTGGGTCACCCTGTCGGGTCACGTCTCGGAAAGCGAGCTCGTCGCGTTGTACCGGCGTGCGTGGGTCGTCGCCAGCGCGTCCGCGCGCGAGGGCTGGGGCATGTCGCTCACCGAGGCGGCCGCGTGTGCGACGCCGGCGGTCGCAACCGACATCGCCGGTCATCGAGACGCCGTCGTGAGCGGCGAGAGCGGCGTGCTCGTGGAACGCGACGACGAAGATGCGTTCGCCGGCGGGATCGCGAGGGTCCTGCGCGACGAGGCCTTGCGCGCGCGGCTCACGTCGGGCGCGCTCGCCCACGCCGCGAGATTCACCTGGGAGGCCACCGCCACCGGCGTCATGCGGGCACTCGCGGCCGAAGCCCAGCGTCGCGCCACGCGTTGAAGCACGCGGCACGGCGAGCCGAACCGCCCCAGGCGCGCGAGCGCAGGCCGCGGCTGCGCACAACCTGGCCGCTCGCCGCGCTGGCGGGCCTCTGCTACATCCCGTTGTTGCTCACCGCTCCGGGCGAGGTCGGCGCGGACACGAAGTCCTATCTGTACATCGACCCCGGCAAATTGCTGTCGCGGGCCGTTTCGATGTGGGACCCGAACATCGGGATGGGAACCGTCACCCATCAGAACATCGGCTACCTCTTCCCGATGGGCCCCTTCTTCTGGCTCACCGACCGCATCGGGTTGCCGATGTGGGTCGCACAACGACTGTGGCTCGGCTCGATCCTCTTCCTCGCCGGGGCCGGCGTCTGGTTCCTCCTGCGCACGCTGCGCCTGCCCGCGCTGCCCGTGACGGTCGCGGCGTTCGCGTACGCGCTGACGCCGTACACGCTGACGCTTGCCGCCCGGATCTCGGTGATCCTGCTTCCGTTCACCGGTCTGCCCTGGTTGATCGCGTTGACCATCCGCGCCATCCGGCGCGGGGGCTGGCGTGACCCCGCGCTGTTCGCGCTCGTCGTACTCGCGATCGGTGGCGTCAACGCGACCGCGCTCGTGTTTGCCGGCGTCGGCCCGCTGCTGTGGTTCCCGTTCGCGATCTGGGGCACGCGCGAGGCCACCTTGCGTCAGGCGGTGCTCGCGTTCCTGCGCATCGGCGCGCTCACGCTGCTCACCTCCCTGTGGTGGATCTCCGGACTCATCACGCAGGGCAGCTACGGCATCGACGTCCTGCGCTACACGGAGACGGCCAAGGTCGTCGCCGCGGCATCGGTCGCTCCCGAGGTGCTGCGGGGGCTCGGCTACTGGTTCTTCTACGGCAGCGATCGGCTTGGACCGTGGATCGAACCCAGCGTCGACTACACGCAACGACTGTGGCTCATCGCGGTCACGTATCTCTCACCCGTTCTCGCCCTCTTCGGGGCGGCGATCAGTCGGTGGAAGCACCGCGCGTACTTCGCGCTGCTCGTGCTCGCCGGCGTCTTCATCTCGGTCGGTGCCTATCCCTGGGACGATGCTCCGCTCACCGGCCGGTGGTGGAAGGACCTGTTGCTCTCCGACCGTGGGCTCGCGCTGCGCAGCACGCCGCGCGCGGTTCCGCTCGTCGCACTGGGCCTGGCCGTGTTCCTCGGGGCCGGCGTTGCCGCGATCATGCAACGCGCGCCGCGAGTGGCGCGCCCGATCGGCGGCGCACTGATCGTGCTCGCAATCGCGGGCCTGCCGCCGCTCTACACCGGGGGCATGGTCGCATCAAACCTCGAGCGCCCCGAGAACCTCCCCGGCTACTGGCTCGACGCAACGAAGGCGCTCGACGCCCAGTCGCACACGACCCGCGTGCTCGAGGTGCCAGGTAGCGACTTCGCGTCGTACCGATGGGGCAACACCGTCGACCCGATCACGCCGGGCCTGATGGACCGCCCGTACGTCGCCAGGGAGCTCATCCCCTACGGGTCGCCGGCGTCGGCGGACCTGCTCAACGCCCTCGACCGGCGTATCCAGGAGAACATCCTCGATCCACAAGCGGTGGCGCCGCTCGCCCGGCTCATGGGCGTCGGCGACATCGTCGCCCGCAACGACCTGCAGTACGAGCGGTTCCGCCTGGCGCGGCCGTATCAGGTGATGCCGCTGCTCGGCGCCGCGCCGGGCCTCGGTGCCCCGGTGGCCTTCGGTGCGCCCACGATCAACCAACCGTCCTCGACCGCTCCGCTGATCGACGAAGCCGCGCTCCGCGATGACACCGCTCAGAAGTACGGGCCGGTGGTCGACTATCCCGTCCTCGATCAGCAGGGCATCGTGCGCGCCGCGAGCGCGACCGCACCCGTGATCGTCGCGGGCGACGGCGAAGGGCTCGTCTCCCTCGCATCTGCGGGTCTGCTCAACGGCCACGAGCTCGTCGAGTACTCCGGCTCCTACGCGACCGACAAGGCGGCCCTCATGAAGCAGCTGGACGACAATGCGTCGCTGGTCGTCACCGATTCGAACCGGCGGCGCGCTCGCCGCTGGAGCACGCTGCGCGACAACGTCGGGTACACCGAGCAGGCCGGCGAGCAGCCCATCCGTCAAGACCTGACCGACAATCGCCTGCCGGTGTTCCCGAATGCCGGCGACGACGCGTACACCGTCGCCGAGTACCCGGGCGGTGTGTCGGCGCAGGCGACGTCGTACGGCAACCCCATCTCGTACACGCCCGAGTTCCGGCCTGCCAACGCCATCGACGGCGACCCGCGCACGTCGTGGCGCACGGGCGCGAACTCCGACGTGCGCGGCGAGGCGCTCGTGCTGCACTTCGCCCAACCGGTCGACACCGACCACATCACCGTCACGCAGTTGCTGTCGGGCTTCCGCAACCGATCGATCACCTCGGTCGATCTGCGCTTCGACGGTCGCGACACGGTGCCGGTGCAGCTCAGCGACGAGTCGAACACGCCGGTCGGCCAGGTGATCTCGTTTCCCGAGCGCACGTTCCGAACCCTCGAGCTCATCATCCGGGGCGACAGCTCCGGCCGCGTTCCCCAGTTCGGGCGGCCGGTCCGGTACAACGGTCTCTCCGAAGTCGGGTTCAGCGAGGTCGACGTCAACGGGCTGCACGGCAACGAGGTGCTCCGCCTACCCACGGATCTGCTCTCCGCCGCCGGCGCCGCTTCGGCGACCCATCCACTCACCTTGGTGCTCGAGCGTCAACGCACCGATCCCGCGGAGGCGGTGCGCGACGACGAAGAGCTCGCGATCGCACGCACGTGGAATCAGCCGACCGCGCGGACCTTTGCGCTCACCGGCCAGGCGCGGCTGTCGACGCGCGTGAGCGACGACATGACCGACCTGCTCCTCGGAACCATCGGCCCGACCGCGACGTCGTCACGGCACCTGTCCGGCGATCTCCAGGCGCGGGCGTCGTCGGCCATCGACGGCAACCCGACGACCGCGTGGCAACCGGGCTTCGACGTGGCCGGCGAGGACTCGCTCACCTACCAGCTCGGACGGCCCCTCACGTTCGACCACATGAACCTCATGGTCGTGGCCGACGGCCGGCACTCCGTGCCGACGCACCTGCGCGTCGAGGCCGACGGTCACACCGCAGCGAGCGTCACGGTTCCCGCGGTTACCGATCGTCCCGGCACGCAGGGAGCCGACGCGGTCGTGAAGGTTCCGATCGACCTGAAGGCTCCGGTTACCGGAACGAAGATCACTGTGGTCGTCGACGGCGTTCGTGAGATCACCACCACCGACTGGTTCTCCAACACGCCGATCAGGATGCCGGTCGGCATCGCCGAGCTCGGCATCGATGGCCTCTCGGCCGCGACGCCCACCGGAACCTTCGACAGCGGCTGCCGCACCGACCTGTTGACGATCGACGACCAGCCGGTGGGCGTGGAGCTC
>DASZHU010000266.1:0-7353 GCA_035937605.1 Acidimicrobiales bacterium
GTAGTCGACGCGGTTCGCGTCGAACCGCTCTGCTCGAAGGTGCGCAAGTACGCCATCGAACGACGCGTCGGCGCATCGGGCCGCGATGTCGTCGAGCGCACCCATCGCAGCAGGGAGGTCCACGCTCGAATCGGCACGCGCCGCGACGATCAACGCGAGCTCGTCGAGTCGAGTCGCCGGTTCCGGCCCGCGCACGAGAGCCTCGAACCGCGCCGCCAGATCCACGACGTCAGCCTGGGGGCTCGGAAAGCGGCGTGCGTCCTGCGAACCCGTCCTCGGGCCAGTGCCACCACGCCACCTCGGGCTCGCCGATGACCCAGCACAGCCAGAAGCCGCGGCCATTCGGCGTCTGCGCCGCGAAGTCGACCAGACCTCGCTCGACATCGCGGAGCACGATCCCCTCCGCTTCGAGCTCTCGCACGACCTCGGGGAACACGTGCGGCTCTGGATGGCTGTGACCGTTGGCCGTCGCGGCGGCGCTCACCTTCTCCACGCGTTCGCCGATGTCGGTCTGGGCGCGGCTGAGCGCCGCAGTTACGCGGGGTAGCGCCGCGTTCGCCTCCTCCACGGTCCACCAGCGAGGGGGGTCGTCCGGATCGATCACGCGGAGTTGATGACGACGAGGCGCTCCTCGGTCATCTCCCGCACGGCGTACGCCGGTCCCTCGCGCGTGTTGCCGCTGTCACGCACGCCCCCATAGGGCATCTGATCCGCACGCCAGGTGGGCACCTCGTTGACGAGCACACCGCCGAAGTCGAGCGTGCGCGCCGCGCGCAGCGCCACGTCGAGCTCGTTCGTGAAGATGGCGGCCTGCAGCCCGTAGTGGGTGTCGTTCGCGAGGCGGAGCGCCTCGCCCACATCGTCGTACGCCGCCACCGCGACCACAGGCCCGAAGACCTCCTCCGAGCACACCTTCATGTCGGGCGTGACGTCGGTGAGCACGGCCGGCTCGAGCAACCTCCCCTGCACCTCTCCCCCGACCATCACCTTGGCGCCTGCCGCGACGGCCTCGTCGATCCAGGACTTCACGCGCTCGGTGTCGTCGGGCGAGATCAACGCCGACACGTCGGTGATCTCGTCGAGCGGATCACCGATGACGAGTGACGCGACCGCGTCGACCAGCGTTGCCACGAAGTCGTCGTGGATGGACCGGTGCACGAACACGCGTTGGGTCGAGATGCACGACTGCCCGGCGTGGCTGAAGCCCGCGACCTTGATCTTCGCGGCAGCGGTGCGCCAGTCCGCGCTCGGCTCGATGATCGCGGGCGCGTTATTGCCGAGCTCGAGACCGACACGCTTGCGCGGCGCGCGCTCGCGGATGCCCCACCCAACCGGCGGCGAGCCGGTGAAGGTGATGAGCGCGATGTCGGGATGGTCGACGATCGCATTGCCCACCTCGCCGCCACTTCCGGGCACCACATGCAGCCAACCGGGCGGCAGCCCGCACTCGTTGCGCAGGAGGTCGGCGAGCTTGATCGCGGAGAGCGGTGTCTGGCTCGCAGGCTTGAGCACCACCGCGCAGCCCGCGGCGATCCCCGGCGCGATCTTGTGCGCCACGAGATTGAGCGGGAAGTTGAATGGGCTGATCGCGCCCACGACGCCCACTGGCACCCGCAGGACGAATCCGAGTTTCCCGGTGCCGACGTCGCTCGCGTCGAGCGGCACCATCTCGCCGGTGAGCGTGCGGGCTACCGCGGCCGAGAACTGGAACGTGCTGACTGCCCGGGCGGCCTCCACGCGAGCCGTCTTGATCGGCTTGGCCGCCTCCATCGCGATCGTTCGCGCGAAGTCCTCCTGGCGATCGCGGAGCAGGGCGGCGGCCTTGTCGAGGATCTCGGCGCGTTGGTACGGGGCCATCGGGTCATCGGTCATCACGGAGCGAGCGGCATCGACCGCACGCTCGACGTCGGCCGCGGAGGCTCTCGGCACGGAGCCGATGCGGCTGCCGTCGTACGGGCTCACCACCTCGATCATCGACTCGGGAGTTTCTGCCATGGAATTCCCTTCTCCGTTCACGGCATGCTTGAACGGTCAGTGTGGGAGGTAGGAGGTCGGCCTGATGGCACTCTCGTCGCTCATCGAATCGGTTCTCGGCCGCGATCTTCCGATCGCGATTCGAGCCTACGACGGCAGTTCGGTCGGACCGCCCGACGCGACCACCACGCTGTTCATCCGCTCCGCCGACGCACTGCGCCGCATCGTCACCGCCCCTGGTGAGCTCGGCTTCGCCCGCGCGTACGTCGCTGGAGACCTCGACATCGACGGCGACATCTTCGACGGCCTGGGACTGCGAGACGCCCTGCCGGAGGTGCGCCTCACGCCGACCCAGTTGGTCGAGGCCGTCCGTGAGATCGGCATCAAGAACGTTCGCCCGCTGCCGCTGCCGCCCGAGGAGGCCCGCCTCCACGGTCGCCGCCACTCCGTTGAGCGCGACCGCGCCGCAGTCCGCCATCACTACGACGTCTCCAACGACTTCTACCGCCTGATCCTCGGCCCGTCGCTCACGTACTCATGCGCGGTCTTCACGTCCGAGGACACGACGCTCGAGCAGGCGCAGGCCAACAAATACGAGTTGGTGAGCCGCAAGCTCGGCTTGCGCGAGGGCGAGCGCCTGCTCGACGTCGGATGCGGGTGGGGCGGCATGGTGCTGCACGCCGCGGAGCACCACGGAGTGCGTGCCGTCGGCGTGACCGTGGCCGAGCGCCAGGTCGACCTCGCGTCGAAGCGCGTGGCCGAGGCCGGGCTTCCCGAGTTCGTCGACGTCCGTAACCAGGACTACCGGCTGATCGACGACGGTCCCTACGACGCGATCTCGTCGATCGGGATGTTCGAGCACGTCGGCGAGGCCAAGCTCGCCGAGTACTTCGGCCACCTGTTCGAGCTCCTCGAGCCGGGGGGACGCCTGCTGAACCACGGCATCAGCCGACCGCCCAGCAAGAAGGCGCACTTCGCGCGGGCCGGCTTCATCGACCGTTACGTGTTCCCCGACGGTGAGTTGCACGAGGTCGGGCGCGTGGTCTCGGTGATGCAGGAGGCGGGGTTCGAGGTTCGCCACGTCGAATCGCTCCGCGAGCACTATGCGAAGACACTGCGATTCTGGGTGGCCAACCTCGAGGCGAACTGGGACGAAGCGGTGCGTCTGGTCGGTGGCGCCCGCGCCCGGATCTGGCGGCTCTACATGGCCGGGTCCGCGCTCAACTTCGAGGCCAACCGCACCCAGATCCACCAGGTGCTCGGGGTCAAGCCGCGCGACGGGCGCTCGAACATGCCGCTGCGCTCGCAGTGGGAGCCGCTCCCGCTCTCCTAAGTTGCGGCCACCATGACAACCGAGTTCGCGTTCCTCGACTGGCCCGGTCCCATCGCGTTCGCACATCGGGGCGGTGCGTCCGAGGCGCCGGAGAACACGATGCCCGCATTCGCTCACGCGGTCGCGCTCGGCTACCACTACCTCGAGACCGACGTGCACGTCACGGCGGACGGTGTTCTGCTCGCGTTCCACGACGATGTGCTCGACCGCGTGACCGACGGCCGCGGCCGCGTCGACGCCCTGCCCTACGCCGTGGTGAAGGCGGCGAAGGTCGACGGCCGAGAGCCGATCCCGCGGTTCGAAGACCTGCTCGGCGCGTGGCCCGACGTCCGCGTGAACGTCGATCCGAAGCACGACAGCGCTGTCGAGGCTCTCGCCGAGGTCCTTCGGCGCTGCAACGCGGTCGACCGGGTGTGCATCGGCGCGTTCAGCGACCACCGGCTCGCACGCATGCGATCGCTCGTCGGACCGCGGCTGTGCACGTCGCTCGGGCCGCGAAACATCGCGAAGCTCCGCACCGCGTCGTATCGCGTGCCCGTCGGCCGCTTGCCGGCGCCGTGCGCGCAGGTTCCCACGGCTGCACGCGGCATCACGATCGTCGATGCTCGCTTTCTCACGGCGGCGCGCGCCCGCGACGTCAGGGTGCACGTGTGGACGATCGACGACCGCGACGAGATGGTCCGGCTGCTCGATCTCGGTGTCGACGGGATCATGACCGACCGTCCCGCCATGCTCCGCGAGGTGCTCGAGTCGCGCGGCGAATGGGTGACCTGACCGTCGACTACGGCAGCAGCACGTTCGGATTGAGGATGCCTGCGGGGTCGAGGGCCTGCTTGATCGACCGCATCGCCGCGATCTCCTCGCTCGAGCGGTTCAGGTGCAGCCATCGCTTCTTCGCCGAGCCGATGCCGTGCTCCGCGGAGATGCTGCCTCCGTGGCTCGCCACGAGGCTGAGGACCGCGTCGTCGACGCGGTCGTCGGCGGGGTCGACGCCGGTCACGTTGACGTGCAAGTTGCCGTCGGCCGCGTGACCGAACAACCACACGCGCGCGCCGCGCACGACCGCGCCCACCCGAGCCGGCACCTCGGCGACAAAGGCCGCGAGGGCGGTTCCAGGAAGCGTGACGTCGAGCTTGTGGGGCGGCCCGATCGCGTTGATCGCCTCGGTGTGCGCCTCGCGATAGCGCCAGAGCTCCGCTCGACGGGCGTCGGTGCTCGCAACTGCCACGTCGACGGCGCCGAGGTCGTCGACCACGGCTGCGAGCTCATCGGTCGGATCGACGCGGTCCGCGCACTCCACGAGGAGGTACGCATCGGCCCGCGCGCCGAGCGGTTCTGGAAGACCGAAGCGCGCGCGCACGAGCTCGAGGCCATCGCGGAAGAAGAGCTCGATGGCCTCGACCGACGGCAGGGCGCGCCGCAGCGTGGCCGTCGCCGCCAGGGCGGCGTCGGCACTGCGAAGCCCGACCAGCGCGACCACGCGCGCCGGAAGCTGCGGCACGAGGCGGAGCTGGGCTCGGGTCACGACGCCCAGAGTGCCCTCGCTCCCGCACAGGAGCGACGGCAGGTGATAACCGGTGTTGTCCTTCAGCAGACCGGTGAGATGCGCAATGGTCGAGCCGTCGCCGAGCACCGCTTCGAGGCCGAGCAGCTGCGCGCGAGTATCGCCGTGCCGCGCCACCTTCGTGCCGCCTGCGTTCGTCGCGATGGACCCGCCGACCGTTGCCGTGTCGCGCGCGCTCCAGTCGACGCCGTAGTCCCATCCCGCGTCGCGCGCCGCGCGTCGCGCGTCGCCGATCGTGACCCCGGCGCCCGCGATCACGTGTCCCATCTGCTCGTCGACGGAGTCGATCGTGCGCAGGCGTTCGAGCGACACGACGATCTCGCCCCGCAGTGGCACGCTGCCGCCGACCAGACCCGTGTTGCCACCCTGGGGAACGAGCGCGACGGCGCTCGCCCCGCACCACTGGACGATCGACGCAACCTCCTCCGCTGACGCGGGCCGAACGACGGCCGGCGAGGAACCTCGGAAGCGCCCGGTCCAGTCGACGACGTAGCGCTCGATGAGCGACGGCTCCGTGAGCACGTGCTCGCGCCCAACGATCGCCGCGAGAGGCGTGACGTTCACCGCACCCGTTCGAGCCAGTCGTCGATGAGACGGCGAGCGATGCTGATGCCCGGCGGGATGTCCGGCAGGTCGTGCGGCGAGAACCACTTCGCATCAACGATCTCCACCGGGTCGATCACGATGTCGCCGCTGGTCCAGCGCGCGTTGAAGCCGAGCATCAGCGAGTGCGGGAACGGCCACGGCTGGCTCGACCAGTAACGAACGTCGTCGATCTCCACGCCGACCTCTTCGCGCACCTCGCGGTGCACCGCCTGCTCGAGCGTCTCACCGGGCTCGACGAATCCGGCCACGCAGCTGTACATCGGGATCGGGAACGCACGACCACGCGCGAGCAGCGCCTGGCCGTCGTCGCGCTCCACGAGCGTGATGATCGCGGGTGCGAGGCGAGGGAAAGCGAGCAGCCCGCACGCCGAACACCGCCGTGCCCGCTCGCCGGCGGCCGGTTCGGTCGGCGTACCGCACCGCCCGCAGAAGCGATGTGTGCGCTCCCACTCGACGAGCTGCACGGCGCGCCCCGCAACGGTGAACGTGGTCTCGTCGACCTTGCCCCACAGGCCCATGAGCGGGACGGCGCCGGGCCCGGCATCGCCGTCGTCGGGAACGGCCCAGCACGGCCGATCGTCGAGCGTGCCGAGGAAGATCGCGGTCGTGAGGTCGTGATCGGACTCCTCGTGGACGAGCACCGTGCCCGCGCCCACGACGAACACGAGCGGATCGCCGGCCGCGTCCGGCGCGTCGAGCAAGGGGATGAACCTGGCGACCTCCACGCTCGTAGTCTGCTGCGCATGCACAACGTCACGCGCCATGCGCCTCGCGGCATGGTCGCCTCTGTCGACCACCTCGCCTCCGCCGCGGGCCTGACGATGTTGCAGCGCGGGGGATCCGCGGCCGATGCCGCCGTCGCCGCCAGCGCGGTGCTCGCGGTGACCGGGCCGCACTTCTGCGGCATGGGCGGCGACCTCTTCGCCCTCGTGCACGACGGTGACGGCGGCGCGCCGGCGGCCTTGAACGCGTCGGGCCGCGCCGGTAGCGGGGCCGACCCTGTGCAGCTGCGCCTCGAGGGCCACGACGTGATGCCGTTCGCGAACGACCTGCGCGCCGCGCCCGTTCCGGGCTGCGTCGACGGATGGCTCGCGTTGCTCGAGCGCTTCGGTCGTCTATCGATCGCGACCGTGCTCGAGCCGGCGATCGTGTACGCCGCGAGCGGGTTCCCGGCGTCTCCCGCCCTCGCGGCAATGTCCAGCCAGCTGCGCGGCGTCGCCGGCGCGGAGGATCTCGTGGGCGACGGTCACCTGCGTCACGGCGACCTCGTTCGCCGCCCCGGCGTCGCCCTCACGCTGCAGGCCATCGTCGCCCATGGCCGCGCCGGGTTCTACCAGGGCCAGTTCGGCGAGGGGCTGCTCGAGCTCGGCAACGGCGAGTACGTCCCCGCGGATTTGGCGTCGCCCCTCGCGGATTGGGTGGAGCCCCTCGGCGCGCGCGTCTGGGGGCACGACGTGTGGACCATCCCGCCGAACTCGCAGGGCTACCTCACGCTGCTGGGCGCCGCGATCGCGGAGGGTCTGGCCCTACCCGAGTCTCCCGACGACGGGCTGTGGCCGCACCTGCTCGTCGAGTCCGCTCGCGCCGCGGCGTACGACCGATCCGTCCGCCTCTACGAGGGCGCCGACGTGTCGATGCTCCTCGACGCGGGTGAGGTCGCGCGCCGGCGATCGATCATCGACCCCGCGTCGAGGGCTCGCATCACATCCCCCGCGGGTGCGGGCGACACGATGTTCCTGTGCGCGATCGATCACGACCGCATGGGCGTGTCACTGATCCAGTCGAACGCAAAGGGGTTCGGCTGCAACGTGTTCGAGCCGACGACCGGCATCGGACTCCACAACCGCGGGATCGGCTTCAGCCTCACCCCCGGCCA
>DASZHU010000267.1:0-7061 GCA_035937605.1 Acidimicrobiales bacterium
TTCATGTGGAACAGCTGCGGCGTCTCACCCACCGCCTCCAGCGCGCGCACGCCACCCATGCCGAGCAGGATCTCCTGTCGCAGGCGGTGCTCGACGTCGCCGCCGTACAAGCGGTCGGTGACCTGGCGCAGCTCGGCCGGGTTCTCGTCGACGTCGGCGTCGAGCAGGTACAGCGCGACGCGGCCGACATCCGCGCGCCACACCTGCGCGATGAGCGGCAGACCGCCGAGGTCCACGCGTACACGCACGTTCTCGCAGTGGGTGAGGGCCATCGCATAGGGGTCGAGGTCCGGGTAGCGCTCCTGCTGCCAACCGTCGACGGAGAGCTCCTGGCGGAAGTAGCCGTGCCGGTAGAAGAGCCCGACTCCGACGAGGGGCACGCCGAGGTCGGACGACGCTTTCAAGTGGTCGCCGGCGAGCACCCCGAGGCCACCGGAGTACTGCGGCAGTGCCTCGGCGATGCCGAACTCGGGCGAGAAGTACGCGATCGAGCGGAGGTCGGTGTTGCCCTCGCGCGCCTGGAACCATCGGGGCTTGGAGAGGTAGCCCTCGAGCTCCGTGTGCACCTCGTCGAGGAAGCGCATGAAGCCGGGGTCGGCGGCGAGACCGTCGAGGCGCTCCCGTGGGACCGACCCGAGGAGCCGTACGGGATCGTGCACCGTCGCGTCCCACTTCTCTGGATCCACCCAGCGGAACAGGTCGCGGGTCTGATCGTCCCACGCCCATCGCAGGTTCATGGCGAGCGCCTCGAGCGCGGTCAGCTCGACCGGCAGACTCGGGCGAACGGTGAAGCTCCGGAGGGCCTTCATCGATTGCGACCTTAGAGGGTGAGGTCTCCTACGCGGATGGGTCGACGTGGAGGCGTGCGGTCGCCGGCGGGCTTCCGAGATCGGCGAACCAGCCGGCGCCGACCTGGTAGAGATCGACGACGACCACGTAGTCGCCGGCCGCCAGACCGCGCCCGTCGTCGGACCTCGCGCTGATGGCAACATCGATGTCGGCCGCGTCTCCGGGAAGGAGATCACTCGGCAGGTCGGCGAATGTCGTGGTCAACACGCGGCCTTCGGGCGCGAGGGATTCGACTCGTGCGCCGACGCGTACGTGACCCTGCACGAACCCCGCGCCGTTCGGGTCGAAGTGCGGCCACCGATAGGTCGACCCCGTGTGTTGCACATGGACCGGGATGTCGGCCGACTCGCCGGCGACGAGGCGAAGTGACGAGCTCGTGCGTACCTCGGCGCGGGCTGCTACCGCGTCGAGCAGCGCAAGAAAGTCCGCAGGCAGGATCGCGTCCGTGGACCGGAGTGTGCCTGTTCGGGGCCCGGGAGCACGTACAACCCGACGGCGCGGGAGGCGTCGACCTCGACCAGCGTCGCGTTCGACTCCTGCGCGCGTGCCCATCGAAGTGGCCCGATGAGCCACGGGGAGCGAGGTGCGTCGCCGGCCGCGAGGTCGTACGTGCGCAGTCCGGTGTCGAACCAACCACCAACCGCCGGCGTGCCAGCAGCCGACCGTCACCGCGGGGCAGACGACCACGATCACCGGGACGTACACCGCGAGCCCGGGCGCGACGGGTCAGACGGGCACCGGACTGCTGCGCGTGACGACCAGCCCGGCCTCTCCGTCGACGATCTACGTCGACGGGACGGCTCGCGACCAATGGGGGCTCAATAGGCTTCACCTCGCGACGGGACAGCATCAGGTGTGCTTCTCTAACGTGCCCGAGACGCTCGGCCCGAGTTGCCAGAACGTGCAGGTGATCGCCCACCAGACCACCACGCTGGTCGGGTCGTTCTCGCCCACGGGGTTCCTGCCGGTGACGACGACTGGCACCGGGGGCTCGGCGCCGACCATCTACGTCAACGGCGTTGCGGTGGACGACTTCGGGTACTGGGCGCCCGCCGCGCCCACGACGTTCTTCGCGAACCTCGTCTGCGCTTCGAAGGTCGTCGGGTTCCGGCGTCCGGCGTACCAACAGGCGTCGATCACGGCGGGCCAGACCACCACCGTGTCGTTCGACTACTCGTCTGCGTGAGCGCTGCCGAGTGGCGCGCTACGAGGCGCTGAGCAATGGCGTGCGACTCGTCGGCGTCTCGTCCGCAACGGCCTCGGTGTCGAACGGAGGCCGAGACGACGAGGCTGCGATCCGCAAGAGGCGCGTGATCACCTCAGCGGGCTGGCCACGGCTGAAGAAGAACCCCTGCGCATAGTCGCAGCCGAGCAGCCGCAGCGCGGTGTACTGGTGCTCCTGCTCGATGCCCTCGGCCACGACCGCGAGACCGAGCGCGTGCGCGAGGCCAATGACGTGTTCGATGATCGCGGTGTCCTCCTGGGTGCGCCCGAGGCCGTCAACGAACGACTTGTCGATCTTCAGGTAGTCGAGGTTGAAGCGACGCAGGTGGTTGAGGGAGGAGTAACCCGTGCCGAAGTCGTCGAGGGCGAGCGTGATGCCGCGGTCCTTCGCCTGGCGCAGCGTCGCCCACGCACCGGCGACGTCGTGCATCAATGCGCTCTCGGTGATCTCGAAGCAGACGCGTTCGGGCCTCACGCCGGTCTCTCGGAGCGCGGCCACCACGATGTCGCCGAAGTCGGGACGCGCCAGCTGGCTCGCCGACACGTTGAGCTTGACGCGGAACGTCGTGTCGGGGAACGCGTCCTGCCACTCGCGCGCCTGGCGGCACGCCTCTTGGAGCACCCATTGCCCGACGGGCACGATGAGGCCGCTGTCCTCGAGGTCCTGGATGAACTCACCCGGGAAGACGAGGCCGCGCTCGGGATGGTTCCACCGGATGAGCGCCTCGGCGCCCACCATCCGTGCATCCGACACCGCGACGACGGGCTGGTAGTGCAGGATGAACTGCCCGTCGTCGAGCGCCTCGCGCAGCTCCTTGTCCTGCCGGGCGCGCCGGCTCGGCTGGTGCTCGTGGGCGGCATCGACGACGACGAAGTTGCCGGTGCCTCGGCTCTTGGCCTCGTACATGGCGGAATCGGCCGCGCCGAGCACGCTGTCCATCGATCCGGAATGTGCGTCGACCACGGCGATGCCGACGCTCGCGGAGATGGTGATGCGCTGGTCGCCGAGGTCGAACGGCTCCTCGAGCGCGGCGATCACGCGCTCGGCGAGTCGCGTGGCGGCCTGCGCGACGACGACGTCGTTGCCGAGGATCACGAACTCGTCGCCGCCGTAGCGCACGACACGATCGCTCGGACGGACCGCGCTCTTGAGCCGGAGCGCGACCTCGGCCAACAGCTGGTCGCCGATGTCGTGGCCGTGCGTGTCGTTCACGGCTTTGAAGTGGTCGAGGTCGACGAACAGCACCGCCATGTGCGACGCATCCTCGGCCGCGCGCGCGACGCCGCGCTGGTACCACGTCGGCAACGAGCGACGGTTGGGCAGCCCGGTGAGGCTGTCGAGCATCGAGATCCGCGCCAGCTCACGCCTGGCCTGTGACGCGTCGCGATAGCGGCGGAACGAGAACACCGTGGTGGCGACCGGGACGGCCAGCAACAGCGGGATGATGCCGTTGAGGTTGCGGAAGCCGAACGGAGCCAGCGACAACGCGTGATCGACCGCGTGCGTCGAGAGCGCGCCCATCGTCACGACGATGACCGCGATCACCGCGAGCGCGACGTCGCGAGCGGCTCGTGGGTCGTCGCGCATCAGCGGTTGGTGCCGAGGGAGGTGCTGGGTCGAAATGGTGAAAACTCCCTTAGGGCCTGCTCAGATGGTCCACGTTGCGTTTGACAACAGCTCGTCGTCAGACTGCGCCTGCCGACAAAAGTGCACTCTGCCTAGGGGTCGCCTCGCCTGTCGGCTCGGCTCCTTGTTCTCCCGTTTGATCGGCTCTGTCGGCGGCACTCTTGAGGTGTCGGCCCGTACTATCCGGGCATGACACACCAGGTCAGAGGGGTGATCTCGCGCACGAAGGGCGCGCCGGTCGAGCTCGTGACGATCGTGGTGCCGGATCCAGGGCCGGGGGAGGCATTGGTCCGAGTGCAGGCCTGCGGCGTGTGCCACACCGACCTGCATTACCGCGAGGGTGCGATCAACGACGAGTTCCCGTTCCTGCTCGGTCACGAAGCGGCGGGCGTTGTGGAGGCGGTCGGCCCGGATGTGACCGACGTGGGGCCCGGCGACTTCGTGATCCTCAACTGGCGTGCGGTCTGCGGCAAGTGTCGCTCCTGCCGGCGAGGCCGACCGTGGTACTGCTTCGCGACCCACAACGCGGCGCAGACGATGACGCTCGCGGACGGAACGCCACTGTCGCCCGCGTTGGGCATCGGCGCCTTCGCGGAGAAGACCCTCGTCGCGTCGGGCCAGTGCACGAAGGTGAATGCCGCGGCGAAGCCCGAGGTGGCCGGCCTGTTGGGGTGCGGCGTGATGGCGGGTCTGGGCGCCGCGATGTTCACCGGCGAGATCGGCCGCGGCGACAGCGTCGCCGTATTCGGGTGCGGCGGCGTTGGTTGCGCGGCGATCGCGGGGGCGCGGCTCGCCGGCGCGGCCACCCTGATCGCCGTCGACATCGACGATCGCAAGCTCGCCCTGGCGCGCGACTTCGGCGCGACCGCGGTCGTGAACTCGCGCGGGGCTGATCCGGTGACCGCGATCCGAGCGCTCACCGACGGCAACGGCGCCGACGTCTGCATCGAGGCCGTCGGCAACCCGCAGGTGTTCGAGCAGGCGTTCTACGCGCGCGATCTCGCCGGCACCGTCGTGCAGGTCGGCGTGCCCGATCCGCAGATGAAGCTCGAGCTGCCGATGATCGACTTCTTTGGCCGGGGCGGCCAGCTGAAGCCCTGCTGGTACGGCGACTGCCTGCCGAGCCGCGACTTCCCGATGCTGGTCGACCTGCATCTCCAGGGCCGGCTCGATCTCGAGCGCTTCGTCTCGGAGACGATCGCCCTGGACGGCGTCGAGGACGCGTTCGAGCGCCTGGAGCGCGGAGAAGTACTGCGCTCCGTGGTCGTCCTGTGATCGGTCGTGTCGATTTCCGGGCGGGGTGGTAGCCAAGAGCCCGTGCTTCCCCCGATCGTCATCGAGGACGTCCGCCCGCGCACCCCAGGAGGTTTCGCGGCCAAGGCCGTGGTCGGTGAGCACGTGCCGGTGCGGGCGGCGATCTTTCGGGACGGCCACGACCGGCTCGGCGCCCAAGTGCGGTGGCGCACGGTCGGTGAAACGGATTGGCAGTCCGCGCCGCTGACGCTGACCGACCCGGGCCTCGACCGGTGGGACGGCACGCTCGTGCCCGACCGCGTCGGCGCGCACGAGTTCCGAGTGGAGGCGTGGACCGACCGCTTCGCCACCTGGCGGCACGACGTGGAGGTCAAGGCGGCGGTGCACGACCCCGAGCTCGAGGTCGCGCTCGAGCAGGGGGCGCTGCTGCTCGACCGGCTGTCGAAGCGGGCCGCGAAGGCGCTGCGTCCCGCGCTGGTCGCTGCGTCAAAGGGTTTGCGCGACGGCACCCGAACGCTCGACGAGCGACTCAATGCCGGCCTCGACGAACACGTCGGCGCGCTGCTCGCCGACGTGCCGGATCCGCTCGACCTCACGCGCACCAAGTCGATCGCGCTGTGGGTCGACCGCACGCTCGGTCGTGCGTCGGCGTGGTACGAGCTCTTCCCTCGCAGCGAAGGTGGGCTCGAGGGTGCCACGAAGCGGCTGGCGGCCGTCGCAGCCATGGGCTTCGACATCGTGTACCTGCCGCCGGTGCACCCGATCGGTCGCACGTTCCGCAAGGGCCCGAACAACACCGTGGGCGCGGGGCCCGACGATCCCGGCAGTCCGTGGGCGATCGGCAGCGCCGAAGGCGGCCACACCGCGCTACATCCCGAGCTTGGCACGATCGACGAGTTCGACGCGTTCGTCGATGAGGCCGGCGCGCTCGGGATGGAAGTGGCGCTCGACTACGCGCTGCAGACGTCTCCCGACCACCCCTGGGTGCGGGAGCATCCGGAGTGGTTCCACCATCGTCCGGACGGCTCGATCGCGTACGCGGAGAACCCGCCGAAGAAGTACCAGGACATCTACCCGATCAACTTCTGGCCGGAGAAGCAGAGCGATCGCGTCGCGCTGTGGGACGAGTGCAAGGCGATCCTCGACCACTGGATCGCGCACGGGGTGCGCGTCTTTCGCGTGGACAACCCGCACACGAAGCCGTTCGCGTTCTGGGAGTGGCTCATCGCCGCGGTGCGGGCGGAGCACCCCGACGTGCTGTTCCTGGCGGAGGCGTTCACGCGCCCTCGCATCATGGCGAAGCTCGCGGAGCTCGGCTTCACGCAGAGCTACACATACTTCGCGTGGCGGACCGAGAAGTGGGAGATCGAGGAGTACCTGACCGAGCTCGCCCACGGCGCCACCGCGGACTACATGCGGCCCAACTTCTGGCCCAACACACCTGACATCCTCGCGGGCCCGCTGCGCAACGGATCGCCGGCTGCGTTCCGCCTCCGCCTGCTTCTCGCCGCCACGCTCGCCCCCAGCTACGGGATCTACTCCGGCTACGAGCTCTTCGAGAACGAACCGGCGTCGGAGACGAACGAGGAGTACCTGCACTCCGAGAAGTACGAGGTGAAACGGCGCGACTGGAGCCGCCCCGACTCGCTGGCTCCGTTCATCACCGAGCTCAACGAGACGCGGCGCCACCATCCTGCGTTCGCGGAGCTACGGACCATCGCGTTCCACCGTTCCGACAACGAGCAGATCATCGTGTACTCCAAACGATCGGCCGACGACGCCGATGTCATGCTGTGTGTCGTGAACCTCGACCCGTCGAGCTGGCACGAGGCCACCCTCTCGCTGGATCTCGCCGAGCTCGGCGTCGACGCCGGTGCGTTCGAGGTGCGTGACGAGCTGAGCGGCGCGAGCTACACCTGGGACGACCACCCGTACGTGCGGCTCGATCCCGCGCAGCAGCCAGGCCACGTGTTCGTCGTCCGTCCTCGCTGATGGCCGGCCCGATCGACTTCTCTGATCGGCGCTGGTTCCAGCGCGCGGTGTTCTACGAGGTGCTCGTGCGCGGCTTCAACGACTCGACGGGTGACGGCACGGGTGACATCAAGGG
>DASZHU010000268.1:0-7332 GCA_035937605.1 Acidimicrobiales bacterium
ACCTGGTCGAGGAGTACAAGGCCATCGTCAAGAAGGAGACCGGCAAGGACTTCCCCCAGCACCCGGTGGATCAGCTGAAGGGCGCCATCGAGGCGGTGTTCAAGTCCTGGGACGGGGCCCGGGCGCGCGCTTACCGCGTGCGCGAGCGCATCAGTCACGATCTCGGTACCGCGGTCAACGTGCAGTCGATGGTCTTCGGCAACCGCGACGACAACAGCGGCACCGGCGTCGGCTTCACTCGTAACGCCGCCACCGGCGAGAACAAGCCGTACGGCGACTTCTTGATCAACGCGCAGGGCGAAGACGTCGTCGCGGGCATTCGCAACACCGAGGACCTCGACGCGCTCGACGAGCACTTCCCGAAGATCCACAAGGAGCTCCTTGCGATCTTCGCCCGGCTCGAGAAGCACTACCGCGACATGTGCGACACCGAGTTCACGATCGAGCAGGGCAAGCTCTGGATGCTGCAGACGCGCGTCGGAAAGCGCACCGGTGCCGCCGCACTGCGGATGGCAGTCGAGATGACCGATCAGAAGGGCTGGAAGATCACCAAGCCCGAGGCGGTGCAGCGGGTCACTGCCGAGCATCTCGACCAGGTACTGCACCCGCAGCTCGCGGGCAAGGACCTCACGATCATCGCCACCGGCCTCGCGGCCTCACCCGGCGCGGCCGTCGGACGCGCCTACTTCACCGCGGACGACGCGGCCGATGCTGCGGACCGCGGCGAGAAGGTCGTGCTCGTGCGCAGCGAGACGAGCCCGGAAGACGTCCACGGCATGCAGGTCTCGGAGGGAATCCTCACGGCGCGCGGCGGCCTCGTGTCGCACGCAGCCGTCGTCGCACGGGGCTGGGGCATCCCGGCCGTCGTGGGTGCCGAAGCCGTGAAGATCGACGGCAAGTCGTTTGTCGCGAACGGCTTCACCGTGCACGAAGGCGATGTCATCTCCCTCGACGGCACCACGGGGCAGGTCATCCTCGGTGAGGTCGAGCTCAGCGCGGGGGAGCCGCCGAAGGAGTTCCACACGATCCTGTCGTGGGCCGACCAGGTGCGGAAGGGCAAGCTCAAGGTGCGCGCCAACGCGGACAACGGGCCCGATGCGGCCAACGCCCGCCAGTTCGGCGCCGAGGGGATCGGCTTGTGTCGGACGGAGCACATGTTCCTCGGGGAGGACCGACTGCCCGTCGTGCGCCGGATGATCCTCGCCAGCACGCCGGCGGAGGAGACCGCGGCGCTCGAGGAGCTGCGTGTCGTGCAGAAGGCCGATTTCGAAGAGATCCTCGAAGCGATGGACGGGTTGCCCGTGACCGTGCGGCTCCTCGATCCGCCGTTGCACGAGTTCCTCCCGAACGTCGAGGAGCTCGCGATCAAGGAGGCGACCGAAGGCCTCACCGCGGAGGAGCAGGCCCTTTACGACGCCGCGCGCGCCTGGCACGAGTTCAACCCGATGCTCGGAACGCGTGGTGTGCGCCTCGGTGTCGTCAAGCCGGGCCTGTACGCGATGCAAGTGCGGGCGCTCATGGAGGCGGCGGCCGCGCGCGTTGCAAAGGGGGGCAAGCCCGTCGTCGAGATCATGATCCCGCTCACCGTGACCCGCGAGGAGCTCGGCCTGGCGCGTCAGTGGTGCGAGGACGCGGTGGCGGCTGCGACCAAGGGAGCCAAGAAGAAGATCGACGTGACGATCGGAACGATGATCGAGACGCCGCGTGCCGCGATCCGCGCCGACGAGATCGCGGAGGAAGCCGACTTCTTCAGCTTCGGCACCAACGACCTGACCCAGATGACCTTCGGGTTCAGTCGCGACGACGTGGAGTCACGCATGATGCCCGCCTACCTCGAGCAGGGTCTGCTGAAGCGCAATCCGTTCGAGACGATCGACCAGTCGGGTGTCGGAGAGCTCGTGCGCGTCGGAGCCGAGCGCGGTCGCAAGACGAAGCCAGCGTTGAAGCTCGGCGTCTGTGGCGAGCACGGTGGTGATCCCGAGTCCATCTCGCTGTTCTACGAGGCCGGTCTCGACTACGTGTCGTGCTCGCCGTTCCGGGTGCCCATCGCCCGGTTGGCCGCGGCACAAGCGGTGCTCGCCACCACTTGACCCGCGTCATCTTCGCCGCGGGGGACGCAGAACGGTTCGCGAGCTTCGCGGTCGCGCCCTGGCAGTGGGGGGCCTTCGTCGGTCTCGTCGCGGTGCTGTTGCTCGTCGACCTGCTCGTACTGCACCGCAAGCCGCACGTGATTCCCGTGAAGGAAGCCGCGATCGAGAGCGCAGTCTGGGTTGCAATCGGCCTCGCCTTCGGGGCCCTCGTCTTGGCCTGGCACGGAGGTCAGGCCGCGGGCGAGTACTGGACCGGCTACCTGCTCGAGTTGAGCCTCAGCGTCGACAACGTGTTCGTGTGGACCGTCATCCTCACGTTCTTCGCCGTGCCCCCGAAGTACCAGTTCCGCGTTCTGTTCTGGGGGGTCTTCGGCGCGCTCGTGCTGCGCGCCGGCTTCATCTTCGCCGGGGTTGCGCTGATCGAGCGGTTCTCGATCGTACTGTACGTGTTCGGCGCGATCCTCCTGTACTCCGCGTGGAAGATCGCGCGCCACGACGAGAACGCCGTGGTCGACCTCGACCAGAGCAGGACGATGCGCGCCGTGCGTCGGTTCGTACCGTCCACGACCGAGTACCACGGCCAGCACCTGTTCACGAAGGAGCACGGCAAGCGACTGGCCACCCCGCTGTTCGCGGTGCTGGTGCTGGTCGAGTCGACCGACGTGGTGTTCGCGGTCGACTCCGTGCCCGCGGTGCTCGCCGTCGCCCGTGAGCAGTTCATCGTCTTCAGCTCGAATGCCTTCGCGATTCTCGGCTTGCGGTCGATGTACTTCCTGCTCGCCGGCATGGCGGGGCGCTACCGCTACCTCAACATCGGGCTCGGCGTCATCCTGGCCTCGGTCGGCGTGAAGATGCTCCTGTCCGACGTCGTGCACATGCCGAGCTTGCTGGCGCTCGGCATCATCGTGGTGACGCTGTCCGTCGCGGTGATGGCTTCCCTTGCGGCCGATCGCCGTGACGCACACCAGATCTAAGGGCGCGACGCGGCGACGAAGATCACCCGGCGCACGAGCGGCGGCGGAGCCGGACCGAGCAGCTCCAGCGCGCGGGCCTCGACGTGCGCCTGCGCTTCGCCGTCGAGCGTGGCGAGGAAGTTGGCCGCATGAGGGAGCCCCATCCGCCACGCCACCAGCTCGCGGGGTCCGAAGTCATCGAACCCGATGTCGAGCCGCTCGACCCGTTCGGGGGTCAACCCTCCGCGCTCGACGACCGCCGTTGCGGCCGCGACCGTCCCCCACGATGCCATCGACCCACGCACCTGCGAATACCACGCTGGCCGCGACCATCCGACGTCGCTGAGCGCGTGCTCGACTGCGGCCTTGGCGGGATGGTCGTCCCCGGCGGCGTACGTCGACGCGACGAGCCGACGACCGACCCGCCCCGCCTCGCGAACGCCCTGAGCGGGATCGTGGAGATGGTTCAACGAGAACGGAGCCAGCACCGCCTCGAAAGCGTCGTCGCGGAAGGGCAATGCGATCGCGTCGCCCGCGGCGGCCGGTGGGCGCGCCTCGCGGCCGAACCGCAGCATGTCGAGCGCGAGATCCGCCGCGATCACCGTTGCACCGACAGCGAGCGCGGCGCGAGAGCCCTCGCCCGTGCCGCTTCCGAGGTCGAGCACCTTCCGGCGTCGAACTGCGCTCGGCCAAAACGCAACGAGCCGCTCGGCCATGGGCCCATAGAGACGAGTCGGGCCATCGGCCCACGCCGCCGCGCCCCGGGAGTACGCCTCCGCGGCATCGGTCAGAGGTACCGCTCTCCCTCGAGCGCGCGATCGCACCACCACGCAAGCTCGTCGCGGTCGCCGAGTGCCTTCTCCCATCCGAACTCGACGAGCGCGCCGAGCAGGCAAAGGGACGACTGCCGATCCCACCACGGAGCGGTGTCGACACCGTGGCGCTCGAGCGACGCACGGAGCGCGTCGATCGCCGCTTCCTTTGTCTCGGGAAGGCGAGCGCTGTTGAGCGCGAGGTACCAACCGAGGTCGTGACATACCGGCGCCGAGCCGGGGTACGTCCAATCGATCAGGGCGGTGCGACCGTCGCGGGCGGTACCGACATTGCCCAGCTTCCAGTCGCCGTGCACGAACGACTGGGGTGTCGTGGTGACGGCGTCGACCAACGGCGTGGAGTCGTTCCGAAGCGCGTCGGCGAGCACGACCGCACGTCGGGGCGCCCGTTGCGCGAACTGTTCCCAACCGTCGTGCGCGATGCGCGGGACGAGGTTCGGCCATTGGTGATCCCGCTCGAATCCGATGTTGCCATCCCCGAACCAGCTCCATCGGTTGCCCAGCGGTACGAGGCCGACGTCGTCCACCCAGTTCCACGTGCGGGCCGCCAAGGCCGCCATCGTGTCGAGGTAGCCCAGATGGTCGTCGAGCGTGATCGGGTCATCGCCGGCGGGCACCAGTTCGTCGCTCAGATCGCGCATGAGCAATGCCGCGCCCCAGCCGTTTCGGCCGAGCCCCGCGGCCGCGCCGATCATTCCGTGGTCGATACGCCCGGGTAGCACATCCATGAGCCCCGACGCCCAGACCTGCAGGGGGTTGCAGCCGACGTCGCCGCAGAAGCGCATCGTCCAGTCGTCGTCGAGGTGCACGTACTTCAGCACATGCGGCTGACCGTCGATGAGCACGCGTTCGAACGACGACCCCGACTTCGAGTCGCTGTGCAGGAACGGCTCGCGACTGGTCGCACCGGACAGCAGCTCCGCAAGGGAGGATGCGACCGGACGCGGCTTCAACGCGAGGTCCTGCATCCCAGCCAGCATCTCGCGCCGCGTCGACCTCCGCCAGCGGGTGCGCCGGAGCAACTGCGGCACCGCGACGGCCGAGACGACGTTCACGCGCGTGCTCGAAGCCGTTCACCAGCCGCTACCGTCACCAGACAGTGGGGATCGTCGACGACGACATCGTGCGGATTCGCGAAGCCACGAACCTGCGCGACGTCGTCTCGCAGTACGTGCAGCTCAAGCGGGTGGGTCGGCGATGGGTAGGGCTCTGTCCGTTCCATGCCGAGAAGACGGGCTCGTTCAACGTGAACGAGGAGAACGGCCTGTTCAAATGCTTCGGCTGCGGCAAGGGCGGCGACGCGATCACCTTCGTGCGCGAGATCGAGCATCTCGACTTCGTGGGTGCAGTCGAGTGGTTGGCGGGCAAGGTGGGGATGACCGTCCGCTACACGGAGAAGCGTGAAGACGAAGGCCGCAAGCAGCGCGCTCGCCTGATCGACGCGATGCGTCGCGCGGTCGACTGGTACCACCAACGACTGCTCAAGGACGACGACGCAGGTCCGGCGCGCGGCTACTTGCGATCGCGCGGTCTGTCCGGCGACATCGCGCGCCAGTACCAACTCGGGTGGGCGCCCGAAGGATGGGACACACTCGCGCGCGCGTTGCGTCTCCCGGACGAGATCCTCGTCGACACCGGGCTCGGCTTCCTCAACCGGCGCGGTGGGCAGACCGACGCGTTCCGGGAACGTCTGCTGTTTCCGATCTTCGACACCAACGGAGATCCAGTCGCGTTCGGCGGACGCGTGCTCCCCGGCGGCGAGGGGCCGAAGTACAAGAACTCATCGGGTAGCGCCATCTACGACAAGTCGAAGGTCCTCTACGGGCTGAATTGGGCCAAGGCCGATGTCGTGAACGCCGATGAAGTGGTCGTGTGCGAGGGCTACACCGATGTGATCGGGTTCGGCGCCGCGGGCGTGCCGCGGGCGGTAGCCACCTGCGGCACGGCGCTGACGATCGACCACCTCCGAACGCTGCGAAAGTTCGCGCGGCGGGTGGTGCTCGCATTCGACGCGGACGCGGCCGGTCAGGAGGCCGCGGCCCGCTTCTACCAATGGGAACGAGACCTCGACCTCGACGTGGCGGTCGCCGCCCTGCCCTCGGGGGTCGACCCCGGCGACCTCGGTCAGTCCGATCCTGCTCGATTGACGGCGGCCGTCGCCGACGCGATGCCGTTCCTCGGCTTTCGGGTGAACCGTGTTCTCGACAGCGCGGGCCTGGCCAGTCCCGAAGGTCGCGCCAAGGCGGCGGAGGCCGCGCTCGCGGTGATCCGCGAGCATCCGAGTGAGTTGGTGCGCGATCAGTACGTGATGCAGGTTGCGGAGCGGTGCCGTATCGAGCCCGAGCAGTTGCGCGCGCGATCGCGCTCCGCCGGAGCCAAGCTCGTCGCAGTCGATCGCGGCGCGCCGGTTGCATCGCGCGTGTGGTTGCCGGAGACACCCGAGGTCAACGCGCTCCTCGCGCTCATCCACGAGCCCGATGTCGTCGATCCACTGTTGATGATGGACACCAAGCTCACGGCATCGATGTTCTCCGACTTGAAGAACCTGGCCGCGTTCAACGCGCTCGCGTCGACGGCGTCGTTGCACGAGGCCATCGAGGTCGCAGACGTCGGCGCCTCCGAGTTGCTGCTCCAGCTCTCGGTGGCCGAGCTCGATGGTGACGCGGAGGACGCCGTCGCGGGGCTCGTGCGCGAGGCTGCCCGGCGGGCCATTCGCGCAGTCGCGACGTCCGAAACTCCGATCCCGCTCGCGGTGCACCAGGCACTCAACGACATCAACGAACCCAACACCAAGCGAGCGGCGATCGATGAGTTGCTAACGTGGCTGGGTTCACGGAGCGAGGAAGACGGTGGATGAGTGACACCAACGCCGCGCTGCGCCGGGTGGTAGTTCCTGAAGAGGAACTCGAGTCGCTGAAGCGACGGGGACGCTCCCGGGGGGGCGTGCTCACACAGGACGATGTGCTCGCGGTCATCACCGTCGAGCTGACACCCGAAGCACTCGCTGCGCTCGTGACCTCCCTCGCGCTGGCTGGTGTTGCCGTGGAGGAGCCCGACGACGCCACGCTCGTCAACCACGTCGAGGTCGAGGCTCTGGCGGCCGACATCGAGGAAGCGGACCGCAAGTCGCACTCGGTTCTGCGCAATCGGCCCGGACGACTGCTCCCCGACCGGATCGACAATCGCTCGAGCGGCACGTCGTCTGATCCGGTGCGCATGTACCTCAAGGAGATCGGCCGCGTGCCGCTCCTCACGGCGGCCGAAGAGGTGACGCTGGCCAAGCGCATCGAAGCCGGTGGCAACGCCACCGCCAAACTGAAGGCATCCAGAACGCCAAGGCTACTCAAGAGCGGCAAGCCGGCCAAGCTCATCAAACTCGACCGCAAGCAGGTCCGCGCTTTTGAGGCGCTGGTGGTGGACGGCGAGGAAGCCCGCAAGGCGTTGACCGAAGCCAAC
>DASZHU010000269.1:0-13708 GCA_035937605.1 Acidimicrobiales bacterium
GAACGCGACGACCGCGGCCCGCTTGTCGGGCGGGTCGTCGAAGTACAGCACGGCCAGATCCGCGAGCAGGTGGTTGGCGTCCAGCACCGGATCGCCAGTCTCGCCCGCGTGCGCGCTGAGCGCCGCGTCGGCAGCCGCGACCCGCAGACCGCTGACGCCGTTGAGATCGAACGGCTGGGTGAGCGTCCGGTTGAACAGTCGCTCGTCGACCTTGGACACTCCGTCTTCCGGCACGATCAGCGAGTGCACGCCGCGCTGCACCAGTGCCCGGGCGGCGTCGTCGGTCAAGCGGTCGTCGGCGATGTAGGTCGACGGATCCGGTGGTCCCAGCGTGTCGCGCACCGTCGCCGTGCCCTGGTCGAACTCGCGGTCGAGCTCAGTTCCCAACCCCGCCGACAACCACTCCGACGGCCGGAGGCGGACGTAGGGTGCGACCGGGAGCTGACGACCGGCGACGGCCTTGTGCAGCTCGTCGGCCGAGGACTTCGCGAGCGCGTCGACCGTCTCGCCGGTGGGCACGACCGTGAGTGGGATGCCGGAGTGAGCCTGGAGCACGGACGCGTGGCCGAGCACCGACTGCGCGACGCTCGAGTCGAGTGTGCTGCTCCCGTCCGGTTGCAACGCGGGCGTGCCGCCCTCCGGCAACACGATCGCGACGCCGAGGGGCCCGAACTGGCGCGAGACCGGGAGTCGGATGAGAAAGGTCACGAGCGAATCCAACGTGCCGCTGCTGCTGAGCAGATCGACCGTCACCGGGTACACGCCCTCGCCGATGCGCACGTGGTCGGCGTCGGGTGGCAGCAGGCTCTGTGGGTCGCGTGTCGGCACCGTGGCGACGACGATCCCCGACGCATCGGGCGTCGCCGGCACCTCGATCGCGGGTCCCACGCGGGCGCGCGTGACGCGGCCTGCGAGCGCGGCCTTGAAGTCGGAACGCGTCGGCACCCGGCTGTGCACCTCCACGTGGATGCGCGCGCCAGCGGGCGCGCCCGTCACGTGGAGACGAAGCGTGAGGTCGCTGTCCGGCTCGACGACCGAGCTCTGGCTCACCAACTGGAGGATTTCCGCGCGCGTTTGCGTCGCGTCGGGTACCCCTTGCGCGGAGGCAGGGCTCGAGAGCGCGCCGACGAGGAACAGGCCGAGGATCGCGAGCCGGGCTCGGGTCATGGGAGAGCGATCTGCAATACCGCCAAGCCGCCCGGTTGCAAACGGAACCCGAGGTGCTGGTACAGCGCGAGCGCGCCGTCGTTCTGCTCCTGCGTGTTGACCATGGCGCGATCGACACCGCGACGCTTCATCCAGCGCAGCCCGTCGACGGCGAGAGCTCGCCCCCAGCCCTGTCGCTGATGCTCGGGATCGACGGCCAGCCGCTGGAGGAACCCGCGCGGGCCGGCGCGCCCTGACACCGCGTAGCCGACGATGTGATCGACGTCGTCGAGCACGCGGAATCGACTCGTCGGCGTGGCCGCCATCGCTTCCTCGAACCCCTCGTCGTCGAGGCGCCAGAACGTGTCGAACGATCGCGCGTCCACGTTGAGGGCGCCGGGCCGGTCGCCGCGGCGTCCACGTCGTAGCCCTCCGGGAGTGAGCGCGGGGAGGTCGTGGAGGTCGTGGGCCAGCAGATGCAGTCGTTCGCGCACGTCGAACCCGGCTTCGATGAAGCCGCGCGACTCGGCAGGACCGAGCGCCGCGGTGATCACCTCACGGAAGCCTCGCTCGCCCAGCACCTCGCAGCATCGTCGAACGGAGCTGACCGTGGCCGGAGCTCCGTCTGCGACCGGCGCCACGTACGCGATCTGGGCGTGGCCGCGCCATGGGCCGACTCGAAGCCGGTCCGCGCCCCAACGCACGAGGTCGAGCGTCACGCCTGCCTCCTGGACACCGCGGCGAGCGTATGTCGCGCGTCGGTGCGGTTACCCTCGTCGCCGGTGCCCGTGCTCTTCGCGACCCACGAGCGCGACCTCGATCATGTGGCCGGGCGCCGGCACCCCGAGCGCCCGGCGCGACTCGAGGCGCTGTTTGCCGGCATCGATGCGGCTCACCTGCGTGACGCCCTGCTTCCGTTCGCCCCGCGACCCGCGACCCGTGCCGAGCTCGAACGCGTGCACGAGCCCACCTACATCGATTACGTCGAGCAGTTCTGCCGGGCCGGCGGTGGGCGGATCGATCCCGACACCGGCGCGGGCCCCGCCTCGTACGACGTCGCGGTGCTCGCCGCCGGCGCGGGTCTCGACGCGGTCGAGAGGCTCGAGCAGTGCGACGGGGATGCCGCGTTCTGCGCCGTGCGGCCGCCTGGCCACCATGCACTGGCGGCGCGAGCGATGGGCTTCTGCCTGTTCAACAACGTTGCTGTGACCGCGGCCGCGCTCGCCGACCGGGGTGAGCGCGTGCTCGTCGTCGATATCGACGCCCATCACGGCAATGGAACGCAGGATCTGTTCTACGACGACCCGCGCGTGCTCTACGTGTCCTTGCACGAGTGGCCGATGTTTCCCGGAACCGGTGCGCTCACCGACACGGGTCGCGGGCAAGGCGTCGGGGCCACGATCAATTTCCCGTTCCCGGCGGGCACCGCCGGCGATTCCTATCTCGCGGCGATCGACGAGGTCGTCGAGCCCGTCTCCGCGAACTGGCGGCCGACGTGGCTGTTGGTGTCGGCCGGCTTCGATGCGCATCGCCTCGATCCGCTGACGGATCTCGGCCTGACGAGCGGCGACTACGGACTGATCACCGCCCGGCTCGTGCGGCTGGTCGCGCCTGGCCGGGTGATCGGCTTCCTCGAGGGCGGGTATGACCTCGAGGCGGTGGCGGCGTCCGCCGGAGCCTGCCTCGCCGCTCTGGCCGGCCGGTCGCATCAGCCGGAAAAGCCCACGTCAGCGGGGTTGGGGCGAAACGTGGTCGACGCCGCCCTCAAGATCCACCGCCTGGCCCCCGATGGATGACTGTCGAACGACACATCCCCCTCCGAGGACGTACGCGTGGCCGAGCTGCAGGAGCTCCTCCAGTATCTGATGGAAATGCGAGGCTCCGACCTGTACGTCAAGGTCGGCGCGCCGCCGCACGTGCGCATCGACGGCCGCCTCCAGGCTGCGCCGTTCGCGCCGGTCGACGTCGCGCAGACCCAAGCGCTCGCCGAGGAGATCGTGCCGCGGGCGCGCGCCGACGAGTTCGAGGAGCGTGGTGACCTCGACTACGCGCTGAGCGTCTCCGGCCTCGGACGCTTCCGGGTGCATCTGTATCGCCAGCGCGGCTCGCTCGCGATCGTGTTCCGACGCGTCGTGCCGGGCATCCCCTCGTGGGAGCGCCTCGGTCTGCCGCCCGTCGTCGAACGTCTTGCGGCAGAGACGTCCGGCCTGCTCCTCATCACCGGGCCCGCGGGTTCGGGGAAGACGACGACCGTCAACGCGCTGGTCGATCACATCAACGACAACCGCGCCGCGCACATCATCACGATCGAAGATCCGGTCGAGTACCTGCACACGGACAAGCAGTCGATCATCAGTCAGCGCGAGGTGGGCACCGACACGCCCGACGCGGCGGACGCGGTCCGGCGGGCGCTGCGGCAGGGCCCCGACGTGCTCGTCATCAGCGAGCTCGCGGATCTCGAGACCGTCGAGGCGGCGCTGGCCGCGGCATCGACCGGTCATCTCGTGATCGCCACGCTCCCGACGCAGACCGCGACCGAGACCATCACGCGCGTCATCGACTTCTACCCGCCACACCAGCACAAGCAGGTCCGCCATCTTCTTGCCACGTCGCTGCGCGCCGTGATCAGCCAGCGGCTGCTCGAGCGCGCCGACGGCAAGGGCCGCACCGCCGCGGTCGAGGTGCTCGTGAACACGCCGAAGGTCTACGACTGCCTCATCGACGCCGACCGCCAGGTTGCCCTCGAGCGCATCGTGGCGGAAGGCGAGTACCACGGGATGCAGACGTTCGACCAGGCGCTGTTCATCTTGTTCAAGGACGGCCTGGTGAGCCTGCGCGATGCGCTCGCCGTGGCGAGCCAGCCCGAGGACCTGCGCATCGCGCTGCAACAGGCTGGTTTGGCCTCCGCCTACTAGCGCAACCTTGCGCCTGGCCTCGCGGCCCGGCGCGTACCCTCGCACTGTGATCCCGGAGCGGGTGCGGCCGATACTCGACGAGACGCGGCCGTTGGCCGAACGTTTCGCCGCCGCCGGCTACAAGCTGTATCTCGTGGGCGGCATCGTGCGCGATCTGCTGGCGAACCGAGCGCTCGACCGGCCCGACATCGACCTCACGACGGACGCGCGGCCCGCCGACATCAAGCGCGTGCTGAGCGGTTGGGCCGACGCGATCTGGACCCAGGGCGAGCGGTTCGGGACGATCGGCGCGAAGAGGGGCGAGCGCGCGCTGGAGATCACCACGCACCGCGCCGAGGCGTACGTGTCGGACTCGCGCAAGCCGATGGTCGAGTACTCGGAGATGGTCGAGGTCGACCTGTCGCGCCGCGACTTCACGGTCAACGCGATGGCGCTCACGCTGCCCGAGCCGCAGCTCGTCGACCCGTTCGACGGCAGCGCTGACCTCCTCGTGCACAAGCGCCTGCGAACGCCGCTTGCGCCGGAGCAGTCGTTCTCGGACGATCCGCTGCGCATGTTGCGAGCGGCGCGGTTCATGGCCGGGTTCTCGCTCGAGCCCGATCCGGCACTGGTCGCCGCCGTCCGTGAGCTCCGCGCTCGCCTCGAGATCGTGTCAGCCGAGCGGATCCGCGACGAGCTCGACAAGCTCCTCCTCGTCGACGATCCGTCCGCGGGCCTGTGGTTCCTGCACGACACGGGCCTGTTCGACGAGTTCCTGCCCGAGATCCCGGCGCTGCGCCTGGAGCAGGACCCGCTCCATCGTCACAAGGACGTGCTCGCGCACACGATCGCGGTCGTCGCCAACGTCAAGGCGCAGAAGTCGAACGGCGAGTCGAACAAGCTGGTGCGGCTGGCGGCCTTGCTCCACGACGTGGGCAAGCCGAAGACGCGGTCGGTGGGAGGACACGGCGTTTCGTTCCATCATCACGAGGTGGTCGGCGCGCGCATGGCGAAGGAACGGCTGCTCGCGTTGCGGTATCCGACCGACGAGGTCGACGCGATCACGCGGCTGGTGTTCCTGCACCTGCGGTTCCACGGGTACGGCGAGGGCGACGGCGGTTGGACCGACAGCGCGGTCCGTCGCTACGTGCGCGACGCGGGCGACCTGCTGGACGAGCTCAACGAGCTGACGCGGTGCGACTGCACGACGCGAAACGAGAAGCGCGCGGAACTGCTCGCGCGACGCATGGACGCGCTCGAAGCGCGTATCGAACGACTCGCGGAGGAAGAGGAGCTGAAGTCGATCCGCCCCGAGCTCGACGGCAACGCAGTGATGCGCATCCTCGGGCTGGCGCCGGGCCGTGAGGTGGGCGACGCGATGCGCTGGCTGCTGGACGTGCGACTCGACGAAGGACTGCTCGGTGAGGACGAGATCACCCGGCGCCTGAAGGAATGGTGGACGCAGCGCGAGTGAGTTGTGTTGGGGACTCAGATTCCCTGTTTGCGGGCCCGCACGATCAGCGTGGCGGGAACCCAGCGCATCGCCTCGGTCCAGTGCCGGCCTCGTGGCGCGCCCTTGGGCGGTTCGGGCTCGAGGACGGTGTCGACGCGGAAGTTGGCGCGGCCGAGGCTTGTGAAGAGATCCGAGATCGTGAGCGGGTGATCGCTTCCGGTCTCCGCGCCGACCACCCAGGGGATCGGCGTGCGATCGAAGTACGACCGGCGCAGCGACGGCGGGTTCCCGTTGCCGTCCACGATGCGATACGCGGGATGCGGGAGCGAGATGACGAGCGGAGCCTCGGGCCGGAGCACCCGGTGGACCTGGCGGAACACGCGATCGAGGTCGGCCACCGCCCCCAGCGAGTACACGCTCAGCGCGAGGTCGATCGTGTCGGCCCGCACGAAGGCGAGGTCCGCGAGATCGCCGTGTCGGAACTCGACCTTGATCTCTTCGCGCTCGGCGAGCCGTCGCGAGTGGCCGACCTGCTCCTCGGATTCGTCCACGGCGATGACGCGGGCGCCCTTCTTCGCCATCGCGACCGCGTTCGGACCACCACCCGAGCCGAGCTCGAGGACGCGCTTGCCGTCGAGGCTGCCGAGCAGCCGGAGCTCGGACTCGGAGCCGATGTCGGGCCCGTACTGCACGATGTCGAGCGACAGGTCGACCCACGCCGGCCACGCGGTGAAGGACCGCGCGTTGAGGGAGGCCGGACCCAGCACTGATCCGCCGGTCTCGGCCGAGGTGTAGTCGCTCACTTCGACAGTCTGGTCAATGTCGTCAGCTCTCGCTGGCGATGAACTGCTCCAGCGCGTTGCGAGCCTCGTCGTCGTGCACCTGCACGGGCGGCGACTTCATGAAGTACTGGCATGCCGGAGCCACGGGCCCGCCGATGCCGCGGTCCTTGGCGACCTTCGCGCAACGCAGCGCGTCGATGATGACACCGGCGGAGTTGGGGGAGTCGTGCACCTCGAGCTTGAGCTCGACGGTGAGCGGCACGTCGCCGAAGTTGCGGCCTTCGAGGCGGATGAACGCCCACTTCCGATCGTCGAGCCAGGGCACGTGATCGGACGGCCCGATGTGCACATCCTGGTCGCTGATGCCCTCTTCGATCTGGCTCGTGACCGACTGCGTCTTCGAGATCTTCTTGGACTTGAGCCGGCTCCGCTCGAGCATGTTCATGAAGTCCATGTTCCCGCCGAAGTTCAGCTGGTACGTGTGATCGATCGTCGTGCCGCGATCCTCGAAGAGGCGCGCGAGCGTGCGGTGCACGATCGTGGCGCCGACCTGGCTCTTGATGTCGTCGCCCACGATGGGCACGCCGGCGGCCTCGAACTTCGCGGCCCACTCGGGGTTCGACGCGATGAACACGGGGATCGCGTTGACGAACGCGACGCCGGCATCGAGGCACGCCTGCGCGTAGTGCTTCTGCGCCAACTCGCTGCCGACCGGTAGGTACGACACCAAGACGTCGGCGCGCGCGTCGCGCAACGCCTGCGTCACGTCGATCGGCTCGGCCGGCGACTCCTCGCACTGCTCGCGGTAGAACTCGCCGAAGCCGTCGAGCGTCGGGCCGCGCAGCACGGTGACCCCGAGCTCGGGCACGTCGGAGAACCGGATGGTGTTGTTCGGGCCGGCGAAGATCGCCTTGCTCGCGTCGAGACCGACCTTGTCGGCGTCGACGTCGAACGCGGCGACGAGCTCGATGTCGCGGATGTGGTAGCCGCCGAGCTCGACGTGCATGAGACCCGGCACGCGCTCGGTGGGATCGGCGTCCTTGTAGAACTCGATGCCCTGGAGCAACGAGCTCGCACAGTTGCCGACACCGGCGATCGCGAGACGAATCTTCTGGTCACTCATGACTTGGGTCCTCCATTGCAATGAGCCGGTCGAGCCAGGCGAGATCGGTTGACAACGTCGCGTCATCGCGTTCGCGGAGCGTGCGCAGATAACGGTCGAGGGAACGCTCCGGGCCCCGCCGGCGCTCGGCGACGCGGGCGAGCAGCTCGGCTCGGCGGCGCTCGAACAGCTCGAGACGTTGCTCGGATGACAGGTGCCGGCAGAAGGCGACCTTCATCGCGAAAGTGCGGTCGTCGACCGGCTGCGGATCGGTGAGGAGGTCGAGGAGCTGCGCCTCGCCGCGCGGCGTGAGGCCGTAGACCTTCTTGCTGCGGCCGCCGCCGCTGGGCAGGTGTCGCGCTCGGAAGGCCGCGAGCTCACCGGCGAGGGAGCCGCTCGACGGCAGCGGACGATCGGTGCGCGTGTTCGCCTCGACACCCTTGACGTGACCGGCCTTCTCGAGGCGGGCGAGGGCGGGATACAGCGACCCGAACGACACCACGCCGGACCGCGCGCCCGGCAGGTCGCCGAGCCGCTTGCGCAACTCGTAGCCGTGGAGGTCTTGCTCCTTGAGGAGCCCGAGGATGGCGAGGTCGATCATACGGTCGGGGAGAGCATAGCGAGCCGACGTATCGGTTCGATGCATCGACCCTACCCAATCGTGCGTACTATTGCAAGCGCGGCGCCTGTCCGCCCGACTCCGCGGCAGGTCGTTCCGGCCGACTCGCTCGCGTCGTGCCGCCAACCCGATTCGGCCAGCGCAGGGCAGGTATCGTCTCTCGCCAGATGTTCCGGCCCGACGCGATCCGTGGAGTGACCGTCAACCACCCCGGCACGGTCGACTACCGGTTGGCCCGGCAGGCCCTCGTCTCCGAGTTCCGCAAGAAGCGTCTCGCCCAGCACGAGGTGTGCGACGCCCATCCCGAGCTCGTCCGTGCGGCTCGTGAGTGCGGTGAACCCACGACGATCGAGTGCCCGATCTGCGAAGCCGCCAACGTCGTGCTGGTGTCGTACGTGTTCGGCCCGCGGCTCCCGGCGTTCGGCCGCTGCATCACGTCGAAGGAAGAGCTCGCCAAGCTGGCACGCCGGGCCGACGACCTCGCGTGCTACGTGGTGGAGGTCTGTCCCGAGTGCTCGTGGAACCACCTCGCCCGGACGTTTCCTGTCGGGCGCGGCCGCCGCACCTGACCGCGATCCAGTCGATTCGGATTCGGCCGACGCCGGCCACGATGGTCCGCGCGCCGATCCTTCTCGCGGCGTTCGCACTGGCCGTCACGTCCCGCGGCGACGTCGTCGTACTGGCGGTGCTGCTGGGCTTCGGGGCCGGTGTCGCCGACTCTGGCGTGGCGGTGGCATTCGCGCTGTCGAGCGCGCTCGTGCGGTGGGGTTCGTCGTCCCTCGCGGCGATCGCGGGCGCCCAGGCCGTCCTCGGCCCGGCCGGTTGGACGGGCTCGGCGCCGGCGGTCGCGTCGGCGTGGTTCGCGGCAGTCGCACTCGTGCTGGCCGCGGCGCCGCGGTCGACACCGCGACGGGTCGTCGCCCTGGCCGCCGTCGCGCCGTTCGGTGCCGCAGCTGCGGACGTGACGATGGGTTCCTCCGCCGGAGCCGGCTTGTGGCTCCGGGTCCTCGCGAGCGTGGTCGCGACGGTCGTGATCACGCTGCTGCCGCAGTGGCGCACCCGGTCGCGGATAGCGGTCGCCGCCGGTCTGGTCGCGCTGGTGTGCGCGGGCTTCGCGCGATGACGTCGACCTCATGGGCCGAGGTCGTGCTCGTCGTCGCCGTGGTCGCGCCGCTGGCATCGGTTGTCGTCGCGATCGCGCTTGCGGTCCCGCTCGACGACGAACGGTGGGCCGTCGCCGGCACGTCGGTCGCCGGCCTCGGCTCCTTCACGTTGCTCGTGGCGGGTCAGCATCCGCGCGTCGGGCGATTCGCACCCGACGACCTCGCGCTGTCGGCGGCCGCGGCGACTGCGCTGCTGACGTTGGGCTGCCGACGAACGAGCCCGGCCGCCGTCCGGTTGACGGCCGTCACGGTGGTGCTCGCCGGGGTGATGGCCGGTCAGCCGGGTCGTCCGTCGACCGTCGGGCCCGCGGTCGGCCTGGCGGTTGTCGCGGCGCTGGTTGCTGTCGCGCGGGAGGCTCCTCGAGCGGTCGTCGCGGGCCTGGGGGCGGCATCGATCGCGGTGGCGTGGGGCTTGCACGTAGGCGGACACGGCGGCGCGAGCGCGGTCGTCGTCGGCGTCGCGGTGCTCACGGTGCTCTCGATCACCGTGGGGGGTTCGACCGCCGCAGTCGTGGTGCCGACGGCGCTCGTGCTCGGTCTGCGCGTCGCGCCGGCCGTATCGGGAACGTCGGCGGCGCGCACGCTCGCCGTGGCGCTCGCGGTGCTCGGCGCCGCGCTCGCGGTCGCGCCGATGATCGGTGGAAGGTTGCGGTCGATCCCACCGAGCGCCGCGCTCGCGGCGTGGACGCTCGTCGCCGCGAGCGGAGCAGTCGACGGCACCGTCGAAGCGGCCCGTGCCCTCGCCGCCGGCACCGCGTTCGATTTGCTCCTGGGTGGTCCGCTCGCGCTCGTCGCCGCCGTGCCCGGCGCCGCGGTGCTCGCGGCCGCGCTCTCCGACGGCCACGGGTGGCCCCGGGCCGCGCTCGCGCCGCTCGCGGCGATCACGCTGATCGGCGTCGTCAACGCTCGTCCAGCGCGGTCACCGGCTGCCGCTCGCGTTCGAGCCGTCGACGGCCTCGCGCTGGGGTTTGCGGTATGGCTCGTCGTGCGGCCCACGTCGTGGACTTGGCTGCACGCACCGGGCTTGCGCGCGTACACGGATGGGCTCGTCCTCGCGATGGCCGCCGGGTTCGCCGGCGCGGTCTCGCTGGCTCTGCTCGGTGGACGGGTCGACCTCGCACCGCTCGGCGCGCTGCTCGTGCCAGGCGAGCGCACGGCGACGCACCGACGTGTGATCGACTGGCCGTCGGTCGCGGCCGCGGCCCTGATGGGGATCGTCGCGGTCGCATTGGTACGCTCCGCACGCCTCTGACCAGGCGTTCTCCCATGCCCAGTCGCCCCCGCCAACGGAAGGGACGCCGGCCCCGCGCCCGCCACCCCTCCGACCTGAAGCCGGATGGCCGGCCCCGCAGCATCGTGTGGCGCTGGCGGCGCGGGCTGTTCCTCGCCGGTTTGCTGTTGGTGGGCGGCATTGCCGGTCTCGGTTACTCGCTCGCGCAGATCGAGCTGCCACCCGAGCGGATCCAGGCGCAGACGTCGTTCATCTGCGCGGCCGACGTCACGTCGAACTGCAACGACAGCAACGCGATCGCGAGCCTGCACGGTGAGCAGGACCGCGTGAACGTCACGCTCGATCAAGTGCCGCCCGTGATGGTCGACGCCGTGCTCGCGGCGGAAGACCGCACGTTCTTCGATCACGGGGGTGTCGATCCCTGGGGAACGTTCCGCGCGCTGTGGGCCGACCTCCGCAACGAAGGCAGCACCCAAGGCGGTTCGACGATCACGCAGCAGTACGTGAAGAACGTGTACTTGTCGAGCGAGCGCACCTTCACACGCAAGATCAAGGAGGCGGTGCTGTCCATCAAGCTCGAGCAGCAGTTCACCAAGCAGCAGATCCTCGAGCGCTACCTCAACACCGTGTATTTCGGGCGAGGCGCGTACGGCATCGGTGCGGCCGTCCGCACCTACTTCGGGCACGACATCTCGACGGTGACGCTGCCCGAGGCCGCCTACCTCGCGGGTTTGATCCGCTCGCCGGAAACCGCGGACGCCGCGAACCCGAGCCAGGTCAAGGAAGCGACCTTCCGGCGTCACAGCGTGTTGCAGGGCATGTTGGAGATGAAGCGCATCGACCAGGCGCAACTGGATGCTGCCGACAAGACGCCGTTCCTCGCGGGCAACGCGGGCGATCCGGGCGTGACGATCCTCGTCCGAACCCCGACCGAGAGCGGCTTCGGCCCGGTGAAGCGAGCCGACATCGGCACGGAGTACTTCCGCGACTACGTCGTGCAACAGCTGAAGGAGCACGGCTTCTCCGAGGCCGAGCTCTTCGGCGGGGGTCTGCGCGTGTACACCACCATCGATCTCGGCGCCCAGCAAGCGGCATGGGACGCGGTGACCTCGACCCTGAACCCGGACGACCCGTCGGCCGCGCTCGTGTCGCTCGATCCCGACGGCCACGTGAAGGCGATGATCGGCGGCCGCGACTACGTCAACGACAAGGTCAACGCCGCGGTGCCGAAAGGAGGCGGTAGCGGCCGCCAACCGGGCTCGTCGTTCAAGCCGTTCGTGCTCGCCTCCGCGGTGAAGCAGGGCATCTCGTTGCAGTCGCAGTTCAACGCGCCGAGCCACATCGACATCCCGCACGCCGACGCCGGCGGCACGTGGCACGTGAACAACGCCGAGCCGAGCGACGGCGTTCTGAACCTGATCGACGCCACGAAGCACTCGTCGAACACGGTGTTCGCGCAGCTGATGGTGAAGGTGCACCCCGAGAACGTCGTGCCCTTGGCTGAATCCATGGGCATCACGACACAGCTACCGGTCGTCAACTCGCTCGTGCTCGGTGGTGGCGAGGTGTTCCCGCTCGACATGGCGTCGGGCTACTCGACCTTCGCCCACCGCGGCACGCACATCCAGCCGACCGCGATCATCAAGGTCGAGCGCCCGAACGGCGACGTCGTCACGTTCGACCAGCCGCACACGCAGCCGCTGACACAAGCGCAGTCCGACCTGGTGACGTACGCGCTGCAGGGCGTCGTCCAGGGCGGAACCGGCACCGGGGCGTACTTCGGCAAGCCGGTCGCAGGCAAGACGGGAACCACCGACGACAACAAGGACGCGTGGTTCGTCGGGTTCACGCCGAACGGCTACACGACAGCAGTGTGGATGGGCTACGAGATCCCGAAGCCGATGACGAGCGTGCACGGGCGGGTCGTGTTCGGTGGCACGTTCCCCGCGACGATCTGGCACAAGTACATGGACGCCATCACCAACGGCACCGACATCGGTCATTTCGTCGACCCGTCGTCGTTCCCCGGCAAGGTCCTCGGATCTGATCTCACCACCACGACCTCGTCCACCGACACCACCGTGTCGAGTACGACGTCGACGACCTCGACGCTGCCCCGCGGCTCGTCGACCACCGTCACCGCGCCGACGACGACAGGGCCCGGCGGTGACTCGACGACCACCACCAAGCCGGTCGGCGGCGGAGGCGGGGGCGGCGGTCCGCCCCCTGTGAACTGATGGCTCGGCCTCGGAACTTCTCGCCGTGGGCGTACTGGCGCATGCGGGTCGACGCGTCCGAGCCGCCGGCCGACCTGTCGCGCGAGCAACTCCACGCGTTGCTCGGCCCCCTACCCGCGCGGGTCGACCCCGGCGTCGAGATCACCGACATCGAACAGCGTGACGGTTACCGCGTGCAGCGCGTGGTCTTCGACGCCGAGGCGTCGATGTCGGTTCCGGCGCTGCTCCTCGTGCCGGACGGTTGCGATCGTGCTGCGCCGCGCCCGGCCGTGCTCGCGGTGCACGGGCACGGGTTCACGAAGGAGAGCGTCGAGTACGCCCCCCGGCTCGCGGACGCGGGTGTCGTGGTGCTCGCGCCGGACCTGCGCGGCTTCGGTGAGCGAGCCGACTGGACGCCCGACGACCACTACCACTGCGACGTCGATCTCGTGAACGCGGTGCTCGTGGGCACCACTCCCCTCGCGCAGAACCTGTGGGACATGGCGCGCAGCATCGACGTAGTGCAGTCGTTGCCGTTCGTCGATCGCGACCGCATCGGAGTATGCGGTTGGTCGTACGGCGGCACCATCGCGCTGTTCCTCGCGGCGTGGGACGAGCGCGTGCGAGCGGCGCTCGTGAGCGGGTACCTGTCGTCGATCCCGTCGTCGCATCGGATGCCGTGGAACCTCTGTGGCTCACAAGTGCTCCCGGGGATGTCAGCAGAGCTCGACCACGCCGCACTGGCTGCGCTCGTCGCGCCCCGCGCCCTGATCGTCGAGTCGGCGGTCGACGACCTCATCTTCCCCCTCGACGCCGCGCGCGCCTCGGTGGCGACCGCACGCGAGGCATACGCGGCGCGGGGCGCGCCAGGCGCCATCAGGCACTTCGTGATCGACGGCGATCACCGCTTCGACGGCACCGACTCGCTGCCCGCACTGCTTGCTGCTCTCGGCGCGACGTCCACCTAGTGATGTGAGGTGTTAGTCCGCAGGTAGTTGTTTGGCGGGTCGCGAACTTCTTCGTCAGGAACGACGATGGGGGTAGCGATGGCTCAACGAGGACCTCAGGCGCCGGCGGTGGTGTTGACCGATGACGAGCGCGT
>DASZHU010000270.1:0-6158 GCA_035937605.1 Acidimicrobiales bacterium
GAGCCACACCACGCCGTCGAGATCGAGGACCCAATTCACCTGTGACAGGATGCCCGAGTGCCACGGTTCCGCGCCTTTCCGGGCATCCGCTACGGCGCCGTCGACCTGGCTCAGGTGACGGCGCCGCCGTACGACGTGATCGACGACGCCGAACGCGACGCGCTCATGCGACGTCATCCGCACAACGTGGTGCACATCGATCTGCCGCGGGGTGGACCCCATCCGTACGCCGACGCCGCCGCCGCGTTTGCGGTGTGGCGACGGGACGGTGTGCTCCTCACCGACGAGGCCTCCCTGTACCTCTACCGCATGACGGCGAACGGCGAGGCGACCCTCGGCGTCATCGGGGCACTCGGCATCGAGGAGCCGGGACACGGCGACGTGCTGCCGCACGAGCACACCACTCCGAAGGCGAAGAGCGATCGCCTCGATCTGTTGCGGGCGACGCACGCGAACTTGTCGGCGGTATGGGGTCTTTCGCTCGCGGCCGGCCTGTCGAAGCTTCTCGACCTGGAGTCCGCGTTGTTGCTCGGTCGTTGGACGGACGACGACGGTGTCGAACACGAGCTGTGGCGGATCCACGATGCCGACACGATCGCTCGCATCGTCGAGTCGGCCTCCTCCGCTCCGGTGGTGATCGCCGACGGCCATCACCGCTACGAGACGTGTCTTGCATTCTCCCGCGAACGCGCCGAGCTCTCCGGGGCAGACGCCACGCTCTGCTTCCTCGTCGAGCTCGCACCCGATCAGCTGACGGTGAAGCCGATCCACCGTCTTCTGCGCGGCGTGACGATCGGCGATCTCGAAACCGCGCTCGACCGCGACTACGAGCTCGACGGGGGCGACGACAGCGGCCTCGCGCTGCTCACTCCTCAGGGTCGGCGGGCGCTGCGGCGCCGTCGTGACGACGACGAGATCGACCCGGTGGTGCTCGATCGCGCCCTCGCGTTGCTACCTCCGCACGAACTGATCTACCAGCACGGATCGGAGAACGTCGAGCGGGCCGTGCGCGAGGGCGCCGCGGATGCCGCCGTGCTGCTGCGCCCGGTCACGGTCGAGCAGATCACGCGCTACGCGAACGCGCGCGACCGCATGCCACCGAAGTCGACGTTCTTCTGGCCCAAGCCGCGATCGGGAACCGTGTTCCGCTCGCTCGACTGACGGTCAGATCGTCCAGGTGGCGCCGGAGTGCAGCAGCGCCTCGAGATCGCCGGCGCCCTTCTCCTCGACCGCCGCGGCGAGCTGCTGCGACGTCGCTTCGGCGTACTCGTGCCGCTTCACCGCCCGGAAGACGCCGATGGGAGTCGGCTCGTAGGGTCCGCGGGCGAGACGGGACAGCATGAACGCCAGGCTCGGATCGTCGCGCGCCTCGTCGTGCACGAGGATCGCCGACTCGCCGACGTCGGCCACCGAGGCGATGCGGGGGTTGCCCTGGTTGTCGATCGCCACGCACTTCGCGTTGTCGGCCCCGAAACGGATCGGCTCGCCATGGCGGAGCGGGATGAGCATGTCGGCCCGCTGCTCCTTGCCGGTGACCCGCTCGAACGCGCCGTCGTTGAAGACGTTGCAGTTCTGGTAGATCTCGACGAACGCAGCGCCGCGGTGGTCGTGGGCCCGCCGGAACATCTCGATCATGTGGGCGCGGTCCATGTCGTGAGTGCGGGCGACGAAGGTGGCCTCCGCCCCGAGTGCGACCGACAACGGGTTGAACGGCGTGTCGAGCGAGCCGAACGGCGTCGACTTCGTGACCTTGCCCACCTCGGAGGTGGGCGAGTACTGACCCTTGGTCAGGCCGTAGATCTGGTTGTTGAACAACAGGATCTTGATGTTGACGTTGCGGCGCAGAGCGTGGATCAGGTGGTTGCCACCGATCGACAACGCGTCACCGTCGCCGGACACCACCCACACGTCGAGGTCCGGACGCGCCATCGCCAGCCCCGTTGCGATCGCCGGCGCTCGGCCGTGGATGCTGTGCATCCCGTAGGTGTTCATGTAGTACGGAAAGCGAGCCGCGCAGCCGATGCCCGACACGAACACGGTGTCTTCCCGCCGCACACCGAGGTCGGGCATGAGGAACTGCATCGCGGCGAGGATCGAGTAGTCACCGCAGCCGGGGCACCACCGCACCTCCTGGTCGCTCGACCAGTCCTTGCGCGTCGTCAGTGGGACGTCGGTGGCGGTCATGACTCCAACTCCTGCAGGATCGCGTGCTCGAGCTCACCGGCGGTGAAGGGCTGGCCCTTGATCTTCGTGACGGCGCGGGCGTCGACGAGGAACTCGGCGCGAACGAGTCGCGACAGCTGGCCGAGGTTCATCTCCGGCACGAGCACCTTGGGATAGCGGCGCAGCGCGGCCTCGAGGTTCCGCGGGAACGGGTTGAGGTGCGTCAGGTGCGCGTGGGCGATCTTGCGTCCGCGAGCACGCACGCGGTTCATGGCGCCGTCGATCGCACCCCACGTCGACCCCCACCCGAGCACCAGGAGCTCGGCGTCGTCGACGTCACCGGTCAGCTCCGCGTCGGGGATCTCCTTCGCGATGCCGGCCACCTTGGCGGCGCGTACACGCACCATGCGCTCGTGGTTCTCGGGGTCGTAGCTGATGTTGCCGGACCCGTCTTCCTTCTCGATGCCGCCGATGCGGTGTGTCAGGCCCGGCGTGCCCGGCACGGCCCACGGCCGTGCCAACGTCTCCGGGTCGCGGAGGTAGGGCCAGAACACCGGGTTGCCATCGGCGTCGGCATGGTTCGGTTCGGTCGCGAACTCGACGGCAATCGACGGCAGCTCGCTGATGTCAGGCAGCCGCCACGGCTCTGATCCGTTCGCGAGGTAGCCGTCGGACAGCAAGATCACCGGCGTGCGGTACTTCAACGCGAGGCGAGTGGCCTCGATCGCCGCGAAGAAGCAGTCGCTCGGGCTCTTTGCCGCGACGATCGGCAACGGCGACTCGGACGCGCGGCCGTACATCGCCATGAGCAGATCGGCGGCCTCCGTCTTCGTCGGCAGACCGGTCGACGGCCCGCCGCGTTGGATGTCGATGATGACCAGTGGGAGCTCGAGGCTCACCGCCAGACCCATCGTCTCCGACTTGAGTGCCATGCCGGGCCCGCTCGTCGTCGTGTAACCGATGTGTCCACCGAAGGCCGCGCCGAGCGCGGCGCCGATGCCAGCGATCTCGTCTTCGGCCTGGAGCGTACGGATGCCGAAGTTCTTGTGCTTCGACAGCTCGTGCAGGATGTCCGACGCGGGCGTGATCGGGTAGCTCCCGAGGAACACGGGCAGCTTCGCGAGTTGACCTGCGGCGACGATGCCCCATGCGAGCGCGGTGTTACCGGTGATGTTCGTGTACGTGCCGGCCGGCAGCGTCGCGGGCTTCACGTGGTAGGGGTGGTCGAACAGCTCGGCCGTCTCGCCGAACGCGTGACCGGCCTTGAACGCGGCGGTGTTGGCGTCCGCGACCTGAGGGCTCTTGCCGAAGCGCGTCGTGATCCACTGCAGCGTCGGCTCGACGGGACGCGTGTACATCCACGAGACGAGACCGAGCGCGAAGAAGTTCTTGGAACGGTCGGCGTCGCGCGGCTTCACTCCGAGCGGCGTGACGGCCTCCTTGGTCAACGACGTCATCGGTACCTCGTAGAGCGTGTAGCCCGCGAGCGTGCCGTCGGCGAGGGGGTTCTGCGCGTACCCCACCTTCGTGAGGTTGCGCTCGTCGAACGCATCGCTGTTCGCGATCACCGTGCCCCCGGGCTCGAGCAGGTGCAGCTCGCTCTTGAGTGCCGCGGGGTTCATCACGACCAGCACGTTCGGCGCGTCACCCGGGGTCGTGATCTCGTGATCGGAGATGTGGATCTGGAAGGCGGATACTCCCGCGAGCGTCCCGGCCGGCGCCCGGATCTCGGCCGGGAACTCGGGAAGGGTGGCGAGGTCGTTGCCCACCAGCGCGCTCACCGAGGTGAAGCGGTCGCCGGTGAGTTGCATGCCATCGCCGGAATCGCCCGCAAAGCGGATGATCACGCGGTCGAGGTCGACAGCCTCCCGCGTGCGCTCGGCTGTGTCGGACACCGTTGTCCTGTTTTCCTCCTGGGCCTGACGCCGCTGTCCTGCCCGGGCGCCACCTTACCGCCGCGCGAGGTGAGCCCCAGTTGACCGGGAGCGATTGGGACGAAGACTCCTTTTCCTCGGCCACGTTCGGCGCGAACATTGACGTTGACATACCGGTCACTTCGCACCAGCCCTGTCCCACCAGGAGTCCAATCCATGACCGCTTCGTCCGCTGCCAGGGCCCTCCCCTCGTCCGCGTTGTCCGTGTCGCGCTCGGTCGCCGACCACGACCTCGTCGCGCGGATCGCTCGCGGCCAGAACCTGCTTCGTCGATCCGTGCACGGCCGGTCCGACGTGATCGCGTTCGCCCGCGACCTCGCGGAGTGGAGCGGGCACAACCGTGACCTGCTCGCCAAGCGGTTCACCGACCGCCGCCTGGCCGATGCCTACTCGAGCGCGGCCGAGCCGTTCGTGGTGCCGGCGCACGACATCTCCGTCCTCGCGCAGGCCGAACTGCTGCAAGGGCAGCTGCGCCACCAACTCGCGTGGCTCGAACAGCTCCGTGCGACGATCGACGAGCGAGACGAGCCGGTGACCGGGCACGACCCGCGGCTCGGACAGCATCGCGGCGCGGTGCGCGCCCCGGTCGTGGTGGCATCGAGCGCTTCTCGGATGGCGGTGGCCGTCGTCGGCGCGGTGGCGCGTGCCACCGGCGTGCTGCCGAACGTGATCGAGACCCGGCCGGACGATGATCGTTCCCTGCTGCGGGCGACCGAGCAGTCGTTGCCGGCCGACGCGCTCGCCATCGTCGTGGTCGAAGCGGCGTCGCCCGCATTCCTGCTCGCGCTCGGGTACATCGCCGGAGCGCTGGGGCCGCAGGACGTGATCGCGGTGTGTGCACCGGGTGTCGCCGAGCGGGGCGACCTCGGGGACTTCGCGACCGTCACGATGTCGGCCGGTGATGCCTGGCGTTTCCGCCTCGCCGAACTGCTGGAGCGGGCGGGCTACCGCCCGGCCGAGGTCGTCGTGCGCTCCTGACCTCGCCGCGGTTCCCCGCCCGAGGCGCTCGTCCGCGAAGATGGGAGGCATGACCAGCAACACGTACGCGGCCATGCGCGACAAGATGCGCAGCGGCCAAGGCTTCATCGCCGCGCTCGACCAGAGCGGCGGCAGCACGCCCAAGGCGCTCAAGCTCTATGGCCTCGGTGAGGACTCGTACCGCAACGAAGGCGAGATGTTCGACCGCATCCACGAGATGCGTACGCGCATCATCACGAGCCCCAGCTTCGACGGCGACCGCGTGGTGGGCACGATCCTGTTCGAGATGACGATGGACCGCGAGATCGAAGGCAAGGGCGCGGCCGACTACCTCTGGAACGTGAAGCGCGTCGTGCCCTTCCTCAAGATCGACAAGGGCCTCGATGACGAGGCCGACGGTGTGCAACTCATGAAGCCGATGCCCGGTCTCGACACCCTCCTCACCCGCGCGGTGGACAAGGGGGTGTTCGGCACCAAGGAGCGCTCGGTCATCAAACTGGCGCACGAGAAGGGCGTGGAGGCCGTCGTCGCCCAACAGTTCGACGTTGCTCGTCAGGTGATCGCCGGCGGGTTGATGCCGATCCTCGAGCCCGAGGTCGACATCAAGAGCCCCGAGAAGCAGCAGGCCGAGGAGCGCCTCAAGGCATCGATCCTTCGGCACCTCGAGACGCTGCCGGACGACCAGCAAGTCATGCTGAAATTGACGCTCCCCACCATCGACGGCTTCTACAGCGACGTCGTCGCGCATCCGCAGGTGCTGCGCGTCGTCGCGCTGTCGGGCGGCTACACCCGTGAGGAAGCCAACGCCAAGCTGGCCAGGAATCCCGGGGTCATCGCGAGCTTCTCCCGCGCGCTGACCGAAGGTCTCACCGCGCAGATGAGTAGTGCTGAGTTCGACGATCTGCTCGACGCCGCGATCAAGAGCATCTACGAGGCGTCGATCACCTAGTGATGTGAGGTGTTAGTCCGCAGGTAGTTGTTTGGCGGGTCGCGAACTTCTTCGTCAGGAACGACGATGGGGGTAGCGATGGCTCAACGAGGACCTCAGGCGCCGGCGGTGGTGTTGACCGATGACGAGCGCGT
>DASZHU010000271.1:0-2164 GCA_035937605.1 Acidimicrobiales bacterium
CACCGAGGCTCCGTGCCGGTCGCGTCGAGTGGAATCGCCGCAAGCTCATCCACCAGCGGCAGGAACGAACGTAGATGCTCGGCGTACCGGGCACGGCCCGCCTCGAAGAGCTGCGAGAGCTCTGGGTGCGGGGGCCGGTCGTAGCCCCACCGCGGCCGCGCCACAACGGGATACTCGAGCTCGATGACCTGGCCGCGGTCGCCGCTATGGCCCTTCCGCATGCCGCGACGAAGCCGTCGCGCGATCGTGTTCAGCCGCGCCTGCATCGTGTGATTGTCGCAGACGTCAACCCCGCGGCCATCAGGACGGATGCACCCGGAAGGCGAGCTCGCGGCCGACACAAGGAGCGGCCAGGTTCACCAGGGCCATGAACGGTTCGTACGGACCATTGTCCCGCATCGGCGCACGCGTCGCGCCGAAGTGATAGCCGGCGCGGTCACGAGTTCGATGGTGTCAGCGGTCGGCGGCCGCGGGCGAGATGGGCGATCGCCTCGCGCAGGAAACCGGCCCGTCGTGCGGCCTCGCACCAGAGGAACGTTCGACGCGGGCCTGGAAGACGTTGCGCCATTGCAAGGCGTCCGATCTCGAGGCCGAAGTCAAGTGTGGCCGACCGGACGCCGGCCGTCCGGGTCGCGCCGACCTCCTCTCGATTGAGCATCCAATCGGACCGTCCTTGGGCGTAGAGACGGCGCAGCATGTAGCGCCGCTGCAGGCGATGCGCGGGAAGCTCGTGCACCACATGCGCGCGCGGAACGAACCGGATCGTGCCGCCCGCACCGAACACGCGACGACACAGCGCGAGATCGTCGTTCACCAGTGGCACACGACGACGCGGTCCCAGAAGGGGATCGAAGCCGCCGCAGCGGTGCAGGATGTCCGAGGTGAATGCGGCGTTCGCCGTGAGCAGGTACGGCTCGATCAGGATCTCCGGAGCGAGCGTGCGGAGGTCGACCTCCGTGTCCGACGGCGCGAACTCGGCGAGGTACGGCAACAGCCACGCGGGCAGCCACGGGGGACGGGGCACGCTCGGATCGAGCTCGACGCGTCCTCCGACGCCGTCACAACGCGCTTCGAGCAGTGGTGCGACCAGCGTGGCGAGCCAGTCGTCACGGGGGAGCACGTCATCGTCGATGAACGCGACGACTGTGCCCGTCGCCTCTGCGACTCCGCGGTTCCGTGCGTTGGATGCCCCGGGAGCGGTTTCGATGACGACTCGCCAGGGAACCTCGAGCTCCTGCAGCGCGTTCACCGAGTGAGCGGTGCCGGGTGGGTCGTCGTTGTCGATGACGACGAGATTCCAAGGCGCGCCCGGATCGTGTTGTCGGCCGAGCGCTTCGATGACGCGAGTGAGTGATGCAACCCGCCGATGTGTCGGCAACACAACCGTGATCGAGTGCTGGATGGTGTTCAAGCGTCGTCGTCGACGGCTCGTCCTTGTGGCCGGCCGAGCAAGCGCTTCAGGCGTGTCCTCACCCTGAGTCGCGCGCGGAGCCGGGTGAGGAGCGACCATCGTCCGCCGGCCAGCAAGGGTCGTGCCCCCCACGGTTGGGCTTCCCATCCGGCGGCGGGGAGCATCGGCCCGGCGAGTCGCTCGAAGACCGTCGTCGTGCGGAACTTCGTGTGGAGACGCCACCGCTGCGTGTCTGACTCGAGGAAGTCGGTCAGCACACGACACGCGCGCAGATCCGTGTCGTCGACCACGAGAAGGCCGCCCTGTACCAGGCGTCCACCCGCGTACCAGAAGTCGACGTACGGGATCGGGAAGGCGTGATCGCCGTCGATCAGCACGAGATCGAGAGGCGAGTCGAGCGCCGGGAGTGCGTCCTGGGAAGCGGCTACTTCGAACGTAACGGACGACAAGTCGATCTCTTGCTCCTGGCACCAGCGGCGCAGCCGATCGTGCTCGAATGCAAACGGCGAGACGACGGTGTGTATCGCACCACGCGCCGCCATGACGACGGTGCTGAAGCCGGCTCCGGTCTCGAGTGTTCGGGAGCCGGGGCGCACGTGCTCCTCGAGAAAGCGAAGTGCGTCCGGGTTCAAGCCCCAGTTCACCTCGACGTCGGCCGCCCAACCGTGGAACCGGGCATCGGACGCAGCGAGCTGCTCGGAAATCGACGAATTCTGGCTCTCGGCCAACGTGGTCCTCGTGAGTACGGCTGCG
>DASZHU010000272.1:0-3836 GCA_035937605.1 Acidimicrobiales bacterium
AGACCCGCGTCCATCGGCTCCGCGCCGGATGCCTTCGCTTCCTCGTCCACGATCGCCATCGTGGACGAGGTGCGGGCGGAGTCTCCCTCGTCGTATGCCAACACCAGGTGACGATCGCCGGTCTTGTACGTGCGGTCGGCTTCGGTCGCGTCGTAGAGGCGGAGCACCGCCGGGAGGTGGTCGCGCCGCGCCGCACGGCGAAGGAAGTCGAGTGCGCCGGCGAACGTGGAGAAGGCCCACGCGCTCGAGCGGGTGTCGGCAGGCGCATCGTGCAGGTGGAGGCGGGCGCCGGTGATGACGCCGAGCGTCCCTTCCGAGCCCACGAAGATCTGGTTCAGATCGGGACCGACGGCCTGCCGCGGAAATCCCCCGGTGCGGATCTCGCGGCCGTCGGCGAGCACGACATCGAGGCCGAGCACCATGTCCTCGATCTTCCCGTAGCGATTCGAAAACTGCCCCGCGCCCCGGCACGCCAGCCACCCGCCGACGGTGGAGAGGTCAATCGACTGCGGCCAGTGCCCGAGCGTCTTGCCGTACGACTCCCGCAGCTCGTCCTCGAGCAGGTTGCCGAACGTGCCCGCACGGACGTCGAGCACCAGGTCGGTGTCGTCGACGTCGACGATGCCGGACAGTGCCGTGAGATCCAGCACGATGCCACCGTGCACGGGCACCGACGCGCCGCAGACGCCGCTGCGTCCCGCGGCCGCAGTCAGCGGAACGCGGGCGTCGTTGGCGATCATCACCACGGCGGCTACCTGCGCCGCGTCGCTCGGCCGGGCCACGACGCTGGCAAGGGCCGCCACCTGGCCCTCGGGCGCCCACGTCATCGCGAGCGGCCACCAATCTCGACTCGACTCGGCGAGCCGCGCCGGGTCGGTGGTGACCTCCTCGCACGCGTCGCGGAGGCGCGCCAACGTCGCGGCGTCGACATCGACCCGCGCCGCAGTGAGCCGCGCCGTGATCGGCGCGCCCGCACCGCCGAGCTCGATCGGTAGCGTCGGCGCGCCCGGCGCCGGGCTCGGCGTCACGAGCCGATCGCCGCCTCGAGTGCTGTCTCCGGCAGATGTGCGGCGTCTCGCTCCTGACTGGCGAGCTCCTGATAACGCGTCACTTGAGCGGCTTGCATGCCGGCATCCCATCCGAGCTCCGCGCCGAGGAGTGCGGCAACGTCGGCAGCAGCTGCCGACGCCGCGTCACGCCCGAGCAGGCGGGCACGCGTGCGGCGGCTCAGCACGTCGTCGATCGACCGCGCCATCTCGTGACGCGCGGCGTACACAGCCTCGGCGCGCACGTAGGGGAGCCCGGACACCAGCGGCGCGCGCAGCGTCGCGTCGCCGTCGGCGAGTGCGAGCACGGAGCGGGCTTCGTCGCCGTAGCGCTCGAGCAGATGCGCCAGCACGGCATCGGAGGCGGCAGCGGCCAGGGCCGCTTCGTAGCCGTCCGCGCCGCGCAGGTGCAGCCGCTTCGTGCGCGAGTGCCTGGCGATGCTGCTCGTCGCATCGCGCCCGAGCACCTTCACGACCTCGTCAACGGTGTCGGCCGCCATCTCGCGGTAGGTCGTGAGCTTCCCTCCGGTGATCGACACCATGCCGCTCGCCGAGCGCGCGACGCGATGACGGCGCGACAGGTCCGCGGTGCGGCCCGACGTCGCGCTCTTCACCAGCGGCCGCAGACCGGCCCACGTGCCGAGGATGTCAGCTTCGGTGATCTTCGTGATGACCGAGAAGTTGATGGCCCGGAGCAGGTACGCGATGTCGTCGGCGGTGCACTGCGGATCGTCCAGGCTCCCGAGGTAATCCGTGTCCGTCGTGCCGATGTACGTGAACTGGTAGTTCCCGCCGGTACCACCCCACGGCACGACGAACACCGATCGCTTGTCCTTCGGCACGGGTACGACGACCGCGATCTTGTTTTGCACCTTCGACCAGGGAACCGTGATGTGGATGCCCTTGGCCGGACGGATCGAGTCGGGGTGGTGGCCTTCGTCGAGCGCCCGCACGTCGTCGGCCCACACTCCCGTCGCGTTCACGACCGACGCCGCCCGCACGGTGAACGAGTGACCGTCAGCGGCCACCGTGGCGCCGTCGAGTCGCCCGTTCGCGTCCTTCGAAAACGCGGTGACCGCGCAGCCGTTGGCCACGACTGCATCGAACTCGAGCGCCGCGGTACGGGCGATCGTCAGCGTGAGGCGGGCGTCGTCGGCCTGCGCGTCGTAATAGAGGTACGCGCCTGCGAGGCGCTCGACCGGCAACGTCGGCATGTACGCGACCGCGTCGTCCTTGCGCAGCCGCTTGTGGAGCTTGCCGATGCGAGCTCCGCCGGTGAGGTCGTACATCCACATCGCGCTGCCCATCGCCCGCGCGATCTTCGGGTTGATGAGTCCGTCCTTCGAGAAGATCGGGATCAGGAAGGGAAGGATCTTGACCAAGTGGGGCGCGTTCTTGCGCAGCCGTTGGCGCTCCGCGAGAGCCTCATAGACGAGTCGCACGTCGCCGTTCTGGAGGTAGCGCAGTCCTCCGTGCACGAGCTTGGAGGACTTCGACGACGTGCCGGAGGCGAAGTCGTCGCGCTCGATCAGTGCGGTGCGCAGACCCCGCGAAGCCGCGTCGAGTGCGACACCCGCGCCGGTGATGCCGCCTCCGACGACGAGCACGTCGAACTGCTCGTCGACGAGTCGTCGCAGGTTCGTGGCGCGATCGAACCCGTCACCCATGAGCGAATCACGCTACTCGCACGACCAAAATGACCCAACCAACAACGGTTGCAGATCAGCAGCAGGTGTCGATAGCTTGCTCGACGTGAGGACACCCGCCGAGCTGACCGAGCTGTTCCGCGCTCGAGGGCTCAAGGTGACGCCACAGCGCCAGGCGATCTTCCGCGTGCTGCACGGTGAGGTCACGCACCCGACCGCCGAGTGGGTGTACGAGGCGGTGAGCGATTCGATGCCGACGATCTCGTTGCGCACCGTGTACCAGACGCTCAATGATCTCGCCGCGATGGGCGAGGTGCAGGCGCTCGATCTCGGCACCGGCTCGGCTCGTTTCGACCCCAACCTCGACGCACACCATCATCTCGTGTGCGAGCACTGCGGACGGGTGGTCGACGTCTACGCCGACGCGAGTGCGGTGCGCGTTCCGAACCCGCAGCGCCACGGCTTCACGATCACTACCACCGAGGTGGTGTTCCGGGGCATCTGCCCCGAGTGCAAGGACCGCAACGACCAAGGGAAACGAAAGGAAGGCAATGGCTGAGCTCAACGGGTCGAAGACTCACGACAACCTGAAGGAGGCGTTCGCCGGCGAGAGCCAGGCGAACCGCCGCTACCTCTACTTCGCGCAGAAGGCCGACGTGGAGGGTTACCCGGATGTCGCGGCGCTCTTCCGCTCGGTTGCCGAGGGCGAGACCGGGCACGCCTTCGGTCACTTCGACTTCCTCGCCGAGGTCGGCGACCCGGTGACGAACGTGAAGGTCGGTGCCACCGAGGACAACCTCAAGTCGGCCATCGAGGGTGAGACCTACGAGTACACCGAGATGTACCCGGGCTTCGCGAAGACGGCGCGAGACGAGGGGCTCGACGAGGTCGCCGAGTGGCTCGAGACGCTGGCCCGCGCGGAGAAGTCGCACGCCGGCCGCTTCGCGCAGGGTTTGGAGCAGATCTCCTGAAGGCCCCATGTCGATGAGGCTCACCATCGACGACATCGCCGATCTGCGCGCCTACGAGCGAGAGCGCGCTGCCTTCCGCGCGCAGATCATCGACCTGAAGAAGCGCCGCCGCGTGGTCGTCGGCCCGTTCGTCACGGTCCTGTTCGAGAACCGCGAGACGATCCGGTTCCAGA
>DASZHU010000273.1:0-2135 GCA_035937605.1 Acidimicrobiales bacterium
CCGTCCGACGCGATCTGCACCGGATCGAAGAGCTCGTGCGCGGGGGCTTCGATCGCTCGCGTACCCGTGGTCTCGCGATCTTCGCGTGCAGTGAGCACGACCTCTGGGAAGTCATTCCGCTTCCGGTGCCGGTGCACAACCGTGTGGTGATCAACCACATGCCGGCCGTGAGTCAGCTCGAAGCCGTGCTCGAAGAGTCGGCTGCACTCGGCGTGCTGCTCGCCGACAAGCAGCGCGCCCGCATGTTCGTCTTCGAGCTCGGCGATCTCGTCGAGCACTCGGAGCACTTCGACGAGTTACCGCGCGACTACGACTCCCGCGGAGAGAAGGAGCGCGGCGACGTGGCCCCTCACGTCGACGCGTTGCAGCATCATCACCTGCGGCACGCCGTCGACGTCGCGCTCGACGTCTTCCAGAAGCGTGGGTTCGACCACCTCGTCATCGGAGCGCCCGACCAGATCACGGGCGAGCTCGAGTCGCTGTTGCATCCCTATCTTCGTCAGCGGCTCTTCGGTCGCGTACAGGTGTCGGTCGCAGCCGGCGTCGACGAGATCCGCAACGCGGCCGTGGAGGTTGAGCACCGGGTCGAGCGCCAGAAGGAGCACAAGCTGGTGCAGCGGTTGCGAGAGGCCGTGGCCAGTGGTCGCCGGGGTGTCGCCGGTCTCCCCGACGTGCTCTCGGCGCTCGCGGATCGCCGTGCGGAGCGCGTACTGGTCTCGGATGGCCTCCGCGCGCCGGGGTGGCGCTGCGGGGCGTGCGGGGCGCTCGCGCTCGTCGGCCGCAGGTGCGGCCGGTGCGACGAGGAGATGGAAGCGATCGACGACGTGGTCGAAGAGGCGGTGGACGAAGCGCTCGGCCAGTCGTGCCGAGTCGAGGTCTGTGTCGGCAACGCGGATCTCGACGTGCTCGGTCGCATCGGCGCCCTCCTGCGCTACTAGACGAGGGGATCGGCGTGCCGGACAGGTGTGATGGAGTTGGCGCGGGTCGACCGAAGCGCCCGCTGGAGGGCCGAGAGCCGTCAGGGCGCCGTGAGATGGTGTCGCAGTAATGGCCGTGTCGGTGGGAGTGGATGTCGGCGGCACGAAGATCCTCGCGATCGCGGTCGAGACTTCGGGCCGGCGCGTCGGCCGGGAGGTCCGCCGGCCGACGCCCCACGGCACGGACGCGCTCCTCGACGGCATCGTCGGCGTGGTGACCGAGGCGCGCGCCAGCGCCGGCGACGTCGACGCAGTTGGGCTCGGTGTACCCGGGCTCGTCGACCGATCCGGGAAGCTCGTCGTGGGGCCGAACCTTCCTGGCATCGTCGGTGTCGCGTTCCGCGACGAGCTCCAGGCGCGGCTCGACCTGCCGGTGGCCGTCGACAACGATGCCACCTGCGCGACCTGGGCCGAGGTGCGGCTCGGCGCCGCGAAGGGATCGAGCGAGGCGTTCCTCGTCACCCTGGGCACGGGCATCGGCGGCGGGCTCGTCACCGGGGGAGCGCTGCAGCGTGGCGCCAACGGTTTCGCGGGCGAAGCGGGCCACATGGTGGTCGACCCCAAGGGTCCGCCCTGCCCGTGCGGCCGGCGCGGATGCTGGGAGCGATTCGCCTCCGGCAGCGGCCTCGGCCGGCTCGCGCGCGAGGCGGCGGAGTCGGGCCGCGGCCGACGGCTGATCGAGCTCGCGGGCGGCGACCCGGACGACGTGCGTGGCGAGCACGTCACGCGTGCCGCCAAGGAGGGCAACGCGGAGGCCATCGACGTCTTCCGCGAGTTCGGCTGGTGGGCCGCGCTCGGCATCGCGAACCTCGTCAACGTGCTCGACCCCGAGATCGTCGTCGTCGGGGGCGGCCTCGTGGAAGCCGGCGCGGTCGTGATGGATCCGATCCGTGCTGCGTACAGCGACCTCGTCCTCGCCGGCGACCTTCGGCCCGAGGTGCGCATCGTGCCGGCCGAGCTCGGTGGTGACGCCGGCGCGATCGGCGCCGCGCTGATCGGCTTCGATCGTCGCGACAACTAGTGCTCTGACCACGAACGTTCGCGCGTTTCATGCGGCGGGGTGTTTGGGGTGACCCCAGCGTCGTTGTTGCTCGCTGCGGATCCGGGCTCGATGTCGCCGTTCGGTCTCGAGGAGCTGGGGGTCGCGGGTGTGGGTGT
>DASZHU010000274.1:0-2284 GCA_035937605.1 Acidimicrobiales bacterium
CGTGTACACGGCGACCCCGGGGATACCGGGCGACTCCGGCAGCGCATTCCTCGACAAGAGCGGCCGGGCCCTCGGCATCCTCAGCACCGTCGCGATCGCGCCGCTCGCCGGCAGCAACGGAGTCGGTGACGTCGGCAAGGAAGTCACGTACATGCAGGCGCATTCGGCATTCACGGCCGTGCAGATCGCGCTCGGCACGCAGCCGTTCACGCCCAACTAACCGTCACGGCGCGACGGGTCGGCCCACTACCGTTGCGCTGATATGAGTCAGCGGGTTCGCGTCGGCATTCTCGGTTGTGGAAACGTCGGCGGTCCCCTCATCGAGCTCCTGCAACGCCATGGCGACGACATCGCGGCCCGAACTGGGCTGCAACTCGATGTCGCAGCCGTGGCGGTGCGGAGCGCGTCGCGCGAGCGCAGCGTGGCGCTTCCGGACGGCGTGCTCACCACCGATGCCAGCGCGGTCGTGGGCGATCCGAGCGTCGACGTGATCGTCGAGGTGATCGGGGGCATCGAACCGGCGCGGTCGTTGATCACCAAGGCGCTCGAAGCGGGCAAGCCCGTCGTCACGGCCAACAAGGAGCTGCTGGCCAACGTCGGTCCGGAGCTGTTCGCAACGGCGCACGACGCAGGCGTTGACCTGCTCTTCGAGGCCGCTGTCGCTGGCGGGATCCCGCTGATCCGACCATTGCGCGAGTCGCTCGTCGGCGAGCGGATCACCCGGGTCATGGGCATCGTGAACGGCACGACCAACTACATCCTCACCCGCATGACCGAAGAAGGCGCGTCGTACGCGGACGCCCTCGCCGAGGCCCAGAGCCTCGGGTACGCGGAGCGCGATCCGACGGCCGACGTCGAGGGCTTCGATGCCGGCGCGAAGGCGGCGATCATCGCGTCGATCGCGTTCGGCGCCAGGGTCGTCGCCGGCGACGTCTATCACGAAGGCATCAGCGGCATCACCGAGGCCGACATCGCCTACGCCAAGCGTCTCGGTTACGTCGTGAAGCTCCTCGCCATCATCGAGCTCGTCGACGATGCGGTGGGTATCCGGGTGCACCCCGCGATGGTGCCGCTCAGCCACCCGCTGGCGAGCGTCCGCGAGAGCTACAACGCGGTGTTCATCGAGGGCGAGGCCGTCGGCAACCTCATGTTCTACGGTCGCGGCGCGGGCGGTTTCCCCACGGCGAGCGCCGTGCTCGGCGACCTTATCGACGCGTCGGCCAACCTCACGAAGGGCTCGAGCGCAACGGTCGGCACGCTCGCGGCGCGACCCATCCGTTCGATCGACGACGCCTCGTCGGAGTACTACCTCAACCTCGAGGTCGCCGATCGCCCGGGCGTGCTGGCCGCCGTCGCCGGCGTCTTCGGACGGCACGACGTCTCGATTCGCACCATGGAGCAGGAGGGCCTCGGCGACGAGGCGCGGCTGATCTTCATCACGCACACCGCACGCGAGGCCGATGTGCAGGCGACGCTGACCGACCTGCGCGATCTCGACGTGGTCGACGCCGTCGTGTCGTTGTTGCGCGTGATCGCGTGATCGAGCGAAGCGACATCGCCGCCGAAGGGCCGACGGGGTGGTAGCGGGGTGAGGTTTGTCAGCACCCGCGGCCGCGCGCCGGAGCTCGACTTCGAGGGCGCGTTGCTCGAGGGCCTCGCCCGCGACGGCGGTCTGTACGTGCCCGACGCACTGCCCGAGCTGCCTGGCGAGCTGCCGACGTCGTACGTCGACGTGGCGGCGATCGTGACCGGGCTCGATGCGGGTGTCCTGGCCGAGGCGTACGCCACCTTCGACCATCCGGCCGTGTGTCCGGTCGTCGCGCTCGACGACGGTCTGTGGGTGCAGGAGCTCTGGCACGGGCCGACGCTGGCGTTCAAGGACGTCGCGCTGCAGCTCGTCGGCCGGCTGATGGACGCGGCGCTCGAACAGCGAGGAGAGCGGCGCACGATCGTCGTCGCCACCTCGGGCGACACGGGCTCGGCCGCGATCGCCGCGTGCGTCGGTCGCGCCAACCTCGACATCGTCGTTTTGCATCCCGCCGGACGCGTGAGCGACGTGCAGCGCCGCCAGATGACGACGGTCCACGAGCCGAACGTGCACAACGTTGCGATCGAAGGAACGTTCGACGACTGCCAGGACCTCGTGAAGGTCCTGTTCGCGGACGCCGCGTTCCGCGATGCGATGCAACTGGGAGCGATGAACTCCATCAACTGGGGTCGTGTGCTCGCGCAGATCACCTACTACGTCACTGCGCAGCTCGCGCTCGGCCATCCGTGCACGTTC
>DASZHU010000275.1:0-1609 GCA_035937605.1 Acidimicrobiales bacterium
TCCCGCCCCCGGCACTGAAAAGCCCTGTACCAGAGGCGCTCTTCGCCGCCGCCAGGGCTTCGTTCTCGGCGCTACCGGCTTATGAGCACCGCTGCTAGTGGCTAAGCGACGCCGCCAACACCTGAGTGTTCCGCCGACGCCGCTGCGTCTTCGAATCTGGGGCTGCATTGGTTCGGCGTCCGTTCGGAGATTCCGTGCGGGGAGCCGTACTCGGCGAGGAGGTCTAGGAACGGGGCGGCGTCGAGCGACTCGGGGCCGATCACGCCCGTTCCCTTCCAGTCGCCGCGCGCGAGCAACTCGAGAGCGACGACCGGGTTGATCGCCGTCTGCCAGACGACCGCCTGCGAGGCGTACTCGCGCATCGTCCACTCGTTGTCGGCGACGTGGTAGATGTAGGTCGCGCGCGGCGTGCCGTCCTTCCCGATGCCTGTCACGTACGTGCCGGCGCACGTCTTGCCCATCATCCGCTCGCCGAGCGTGCCCGGGTCGGGCAGGCAGGCGGCGACGACGTCGCGCGGAGCCACCTCGACGCCGCCGACGCGGATCTTGTCCTTCGAGTCGAGCCCGAGCTCGTGCAACCACTTGAGCACGGCGACGAAGTCGGTGCTGAGCCCGTATTTGAACGTGACACGGCGACAGTCGATCACGCGTGGGATCAACGCGACCTCTTCGTGCTCGACGTTGATGCACTCCATCGCGCCGATCCCTTCCGGGAACTCGAACATCTCGGGCTCCGAGAGCGGCGCTGTCGTGAACCAGCCTCGCTCCTTCTCCCAGACGAGTGCTGGGTTCAGGCACTCCTCGATCGTCGTCCAGATCGAGAAGGTCGGCGCGAACTCGTAGCCCTCGACGACGAGGTTCGCGCCGTCGCGGACACTGACCTCGTCCAGTTCGGAGAAGAGGTGATCCGCGGCGTAGCGGGCTGCCACGTCTGAAAAGCCCGGCTCGACGCCCATACCCACGATCGCGAGCCGGCCGGCACTCCGCCACTCGTCGTCCCGCTCGAACTGCCGATCGGCGAGCTTGATGCCGCACTCGGAATAGGGGTTCGTCGGGTGCGGCTCCGAGAGCGTCGTGGCCATGTCGAGGTACGTGGCGCCCGCACGGAAGCACGCGTCGAAGATGGTGAGGACGAACCGTGGATCGACGGCGTTGAGGACGGCGTCCACGCGGAGGGCGCGGATCAGCGCCGTGAGCGAGGCGGTGTCGGTCGCGTCGACGTAGGCGGCGTCGAACCGATCCGGCTCGCCGAGGCTCGCAGCCACGGACGCGGCGCGCCCGACGTCGACGTCGGCCAGAATGATCCGGTCGAAGAAGCTCCGCCGTTGCGCGATCCGGGCGAACGCCGCGCCGACGCCGCCGGAGCCGATCACGAGGATGTTCATCGGTGTCTCGAAGTCACTCGTCGATTGACGCAATGCGTCGGAATGTGGTACGAGTGCTCCGCAATGCGTGTCACTCGGCCCGGATCCTATAGCAAGACGCAGAACCCGTCACGCGGTCCAGTCGGCCAGGCACGTCGGCTGGACGAGGTCGACCGGGCGCTGATCGAGGCGTTGCAGCAGAACGGGCGCTACTCGTTCCGCCGCATAGCCGCGGAGGTCGGCGT
>DASZHU010000276.1:0-1873 GCA_035937605.1 Acidimicrobiales bacterium
GTCTCGCGCCAGATCGCGACACTCGAGGCCGAGGTCGGCACGACGCTCGTCCGCCGCGTTCCGCAGGGGGCGGTGCTGACCGACGCGGGGCGGCTGCTCGTCGAGCACGGAACGGCCGTGCTCGCTCGGCTCAGCGAGGCCGAGGCCGAACTGCGTGCGCTGCTGGGCCTCCAGGGCGGCAGGGTCAGGCTGGCGTCGTTCGCATCGGCCGCCTCGTCGATCGTGCCTCGCGCGATCGTCGCCTTCCGGGACCTCTATCCCGCCGTCGAGCTGAGCGTGGCGATGGCCGACCCGGTCGACTCGATGCCGCGGTTGCGCGCGGGCGAACTCGACCTGGCGCTGTCACACGACCCGACGTGGTTCGCCGCGGGCCAGGAGGGGCTCGAGTTCGTCCACCTGTTCGACGATCCGATGTACGCGGCGCTGCCCGTCGCGCACGCGCTCGCCGACGTCGCGAGCCTGAGCCTGTCGGATCTCGCGGATGAGCCGTGGATGCTCGGGACGACCGCCTCGTGCCCCGACTCGCGGCTGTTCCGCAGCGCTTGCCTGGAGGCCGGCTTCGAGCCGCGGATCGCGCTGCAGAACGACGACTACTCGGCGATCCTGGGGTTCGTCGCCTCCGGCTTCGGCGTGGCGCTGATCCCGGAGATGGTCACGCGCGTGATCCGCGACGACATCGTCATCCGCCGGCTCGAGCCGCCGCCGCCGCCCCGCCCGATCCTCGTCGCTGTGCCGGGCGGCTACCGGCCACCGGCGGTCGCGGCGATGATCGACGTGCTGCGTGCTGTGTCGGATACGTGGGTCGCCGATCGGGCGCCGCTCGCCGAGGACCTCGTGTCGCACGCGGCGCGCTGACGCGTGCCGCTATGCTTCGATGTGTAAATCCGATCCGTCCGCTAGGTTTTATTCCGGGATGCCCGATGTCATCGATGTCTGCCTTGTCTCCGAGCTCGCACCGGGAGCGGTGCGGGTTGTCGCCTGGGAGGACATCGAGATCGGCGTGTTCAACTGTGGCGGCACCCTGTACGCGATCGAGGACCGCTGCTCGCACGACGATGGACCGCTTGCGGAGGGTCAGTTTGACCAGGAGACGTGCACTGTCGAGTGCCCGCGGCATGGATCCGTGTTCGACCTGCGGAGCGGAAAGCCCAAGACCTTGCCCGCCTATGTGCCGGTGGACACCTTTCCGGTGATCATCGCCGACGACATGATCAAAGTTGAGGTGGAATGAATGGCGACTGAAGAAGTCCTGACCGAGAACGAGCAGCTGGCGCAGATCAACTCCGACTACACGGAGCGCAACGGCTTCCGCGACGCCGAGAACTACCTGTACAAGGCCCCGAAGGGGATCAACCGTGAGATCGTCGAGAAGATCTCGGAGTTCAAGTCCGAGCCGCAGTGGATGCGCGAGTTCCGCCTGAAGGCGCTCGAGTACTTCTTCGCCCGCCCGCAGCCGACCTGGGGCTCGCCGATGCTGGCCGAGGTCGACTACGACGACATCCACTACTTCGTCCGGGCCTCCGAGCGCTCCGAGCGCTCGTGGGATGACGTGCCCGAGGACGTGAAGAAGACCTTCGACCGGCTCGGGATCCCCGAGGCAGAGCGCAAGTTCCTGTCCGGAGTCGGCGCCCAGTACGAGTCCGAGGTCGTCTACCACCAGGTCAACGAAGAGCTCGAGAAGCAGGGCGTGATCTTCACCGACATGGACACGGCGCTGCGCGAGCACGAGGACCTCATGCGCGAGTACTTCGCGACGATCATCCCGCCGAACGACAACAAGCTGGCCGCGCTGAACTCCGCCGTGTGGTCGGGCGGGTCGTTCGTGTACGTGCCCGAGGGCGTCCACGTCGACATGCCGTTGCAGGCGTACTTC
>DASZHU010000277.1:0-1600 GCA_035937605.1 Acidimicrobiales bacterium
TGGCCTCCGTGGGCGTCCACGACGCCAACGACTGCTTCCAGGAAACGATGCTCGCTGCCTTACGCGCGTACCCGACCCTCAGCCACGCCCAGAACCTCGGCGGTTGGCTCTACACGATCGCCCATCGCAAGGTCATCGACGCAGTGCGGGCGCGAGACCGCCGTCCAATGCCGGTCGCGAAGGTCCCCGAGCTTCGCATCGAGCTCGCCGATCTCGGCGACGGACCGGTGTGGGAGGTCGTCGACGCGTTGCCGCCCAAGCAGCGCACGGCGGTGCTGCTGCGTCATGCCGCGGACCGCCCGTATCACGAGATCGCGGCCGTGCTGCAGTGCACCGAGGCAGCCGCGCGACAGAACGTCCGCGTCGGACTGGCGCGGGTGCGAGAGGAGATGAGCCGATGACCAGCGTGGAGGCCGCCACTGCTGCGTTCCTGAAGCGAGCCGAGAAGGAGGGTCTGATCGACGTCGCCTACACGACAGTCGACACGCCGCTCGGTCCGTTGGGGGTCGCCGCCACCGCGGAAGGACTCGTGAAGGTCGCGTTGCATCCCGACGACGAGCCGTTCGTGGAGGAGCTCGCGTCGATGGTGTCGCCGAGGGTCATCGAGCACCCGAAGCGCCTCGATCCGATCCGCAAGCAGCTCGACCAGTACTTCGACGGCAAGCGCACCACATTCGCGCTGCAGATCGACTGGCAGCTGTGCCACGGCTTTCGTCGCATGGTGCTCGAGACGCTGTTCTCCCAGGTGCACTACGGCGAGGTCGTCAGCTACGGCGAGCTGGCGACGCGTGTCGGACATCCGAAGGCGAGTCGCGCCGTAGGCACTGCGATGGCGACGAACCCGGTGCCGATCGTCGTGCCGTGCCACCGCGTGCTGCGGTCGGGCGGCGCCATCGGCAACTACGGCGGGGGAGTCGAGATGAAGCGACGCCTGCTCACCCACGAGGGTGCGCTGCTGGCGTAGATCAGGCGGGCCCGAGCACCAACGTGCCGTTGTGGCCGCCGAAACCGAAGCTGTTCGACAGGCTCGGGCCCGGGGTCCACGGCCGGGGCTCGTGCAGCACGAGGTCGATCGGCGGCAATGCCGGGTCGAGGGCCTTGGTGCCGTCGGTCGGCGGCACGAGCTCGTGCACCATGGACAGCACGACGGCGGCGGCCTCGAGCGCACCGGCGGCGCCGAGGGCATGGCCGGTGACGCCCTTGGTGGACGTGACGATCGGGCTGGTGGAGCCGAACAGCTTGGCGATGGCTTCGGCTTCGGCGGCGTCGTTGAGCGGCGTCGAGGTTCCGTGGGCGTTGATGTGGGCGATGTCGCCCGGCGCGAGGCAGGCATCGGCGAGGGCCAGCTCCATGCACGCGACGGCGCCCGCGCCGCCGGGTGACGGCGCGGTGATGTGGTGCGCGTCCGCGTTGGACGCGGCGCCGAGCACCTCCGCGAGGATCGTTGCACCTCGCGACTCGGCCGCGCCCCACTCCTCGAGCACGAGCACGGCGGCGCCTTCGCTCATGACGAAGCCGTCGCGCTCCGCGTCGAACGGTCGCGACACGCCGGTGTTCGAGAGCGCGGTCATGTTCCCGAAGCCGGCGAGCCCGGTGACCG
>DASZHU010000278.1:0-7973 GCA_035937605.1 Acidimicrobiales bacterium
CGCGCCTCCCGCGAAGTGCAGGAACTTCGGTCGACCGTTCGAGCGCCCGCGGTCGTCGTCGTGCCCGCGAGACAGGACGGCCCTTACATCCTGCATCCGCGCGGGTTCCTCGCGAACTCACCCGATCTGTCGGACGCGACCCTGTACGCCGCGGATCTCATGGGACGCAACGCCGAGCTGTTCGACCGATATCCGAATCGCAGCATCTACCGACTTCAGGTCGTCGACGACGGTCACGGAAGCAGGCCGGACGTTCGCCAGCTGCTTCGCGTGCGGACCAACGAACTCACGATCCCGATCGTCACCTCGAGCGCGCCGAGCACCGCGAACGTCACGGTCTACGTCGCCGACGACGGGCACGTTCTCGATCAATGCACCCTCGCCAACGCGTCCGCGGCGCAATCGGAGCGCTCAGACGTCCGCGTGACCGCCACGACCGTGGCGATCTCCGGTTGCCAAGGCGGCGCGGTCGTGACGGGGCTTCCTTCGGAACCGAGCACGCTGTCCGTCGGCGTCAGTCGCGCGGCCGGCACCGACCTCGCGAGACGCGATGACGTGGAGCAGCGCTACTGGCTGCGTCCGCGCGGCGACGTCCTCGACTGCATCACGCCGCCCGACACCTGGCGTCGATCATCGCGAGACGGCGACTTCCGCGTCGTCACCGATGAGTCGGTGGACTGGGTGCGGTTCGACCGGGCCCGCTGACCGTCGGCGTCTTTCTACGAAGAGCCTCGGTCCGCGCTCAGGGCACGCACAAGCCGGATTCCTACGTTGCGACTGCTCGCTCGACGAGCATCCCCCACCACGAAGGATCACGTACATGAACAAGTCACTCACCAGCGCCCTCGTCGCCGGATCACTCCTCGTCGGAGCCGGCACCGGGATCGCGCTGTTCGGTCCGACGGCTGCCAACGCGCAGACATCGACGAGCTCCTCGACCGCCCCGACCGCGTCGAACGGCACGTCGTCATCCGGCACGAGCGCGAGCACGAGTGCGACCCCGGCACCGACGTCGAACGAGGACCCGACCCACGAGGCCAGCGAGACGTCGGCACGCGAAGCCGCGGAGGACTCGGGTCAGGCCTTCACGGGCGGACCGCACGGCTCGAACGAGGACCCCACCCATGAGGCCTCGGAGTCCGCGGCTCGCGAGGCCGAGGAAAGCGCGCAAGCCGCGCCGAGCGGGTCGAGCGCATCGGGTTCGACGTCGTCCGCGACGACGGGCTCGTCTTCGACCGCGCCCTGACCGAGCGCGTCACGACCCCCACCACCAGACGGTCCCCCGGCGTGAGCCGGGGGACCGTCGATGGGAGTTCACGGTGCGTCGGGACGCGACCCGTCGGGACGCGACCGGAGTTCGGTCAGCTCGACGCGCTGGAAGAGCTCGAGTCGGGTGACGACGACGGGCCACCGGCACCGCCCTGAGTTCCGGCACCCTCTTGCGCCTCGCGCTGGGGCGACTCGGTCTTCTCGTGCGCCGGGTCCTCGTTCGAGCCGTGCGGGCCACCAGGCCCCATCCGGCCGCCGTGGAACGCCTGGCCCGAGTCCTCGGCGGCCTCCCGCTGGGGAGTCTCGCTGGCCTCGTGCGTCGAGTCCTCGTTCGACTTCGGTGCCGTGGGCGCGCCGCTCGATGCGGAGTCGCTCGAGCTCGGTGCACTCGATGTCGAGTCCGATGATGAGCTCTGTGCCACAGCCGATCCGGGGCCGAAGAAGGCAGCACCGACGCCGACACCTCCGAGCAGGGCGGCCGCGATGGCGGCTGCCGCGACGGGTTTCTTCATGCTTCGTGTGCTCCTCGTGCCGGGGACGTTCGGACCTCGCACGGTACGAGGCGTTCCTGTGAGCCAGCCCAGAACCAGCGCAGAATGTCGACATCGGGGCCTCGGCTCGACGGGGCCGCTCCAGAACGAGAACAAATCGTGCCGATCCGGTTAAGGGCGCGGAGGCTCCCACCCGATGAAGAAGGATGACCACATCCCGGGTCCTCGATCATCAGCGCGCCACAACCCAGTGGGCGGCTACCGGGGGTTCGCATGACCCCGACGCCGGCCGGGCCGGAGCCGAGGCCGCCGGGACCGCGTTGACGGGAGACGACCCCAAGCTGTTGGTCGTCTTCGCATCCGACATCTACGAGCTGACGCGGCTGCTCGACGGCGTCGCCGACGTTGCGGGCGATGTCCCCGTCATCGGCTGCTCGACCGCGGGCGAGATCGCGGCCGCCGGTCCGGGCACCTCGGGCGTCGTGGTCATGGCCCTCGGTGGCGCTGGATTCTCGGTGGCCACGGCCGCCGCCGACGCAGACGCCCACGGCCTTCGCCAAGCCGGCGCCGACGTGGCGGCCAGTGTGGCGCGCCTCGACGATCGGCCCCACAAGGTGATGCTGCTCCTGAGCGACGGTCTCGGCGGCGACCAGCAGGAGGTCGTGCGCGGTGCTCATCGCGTGCTGGGCGCAGAGGTGCCACTCGTCGGTGGCTGTGCGGGCGACGACCTGAAGATGCAACACACCTTCCAGTTCCACGGACGGTCGGTGATGGAGCACGCAGTCGTCGGCGCGGCGATCGGCTCGTGCGGCCCGATCGGCATCGGCGTCGAGCACGGATGGCGCGCGGTCGGTGAGCCGATGGTCGTCACCGCCAGCGACGGCAACCGCGTCCTCGCGCTCGACGACCAGCCCGCGTTGAGCGCGTACCTCCAGCGGCTCGACGCTCCCGCGAGCCTGCGCGGCGACGCCGAGGCGTTCACACGCTTCGCGATGACGCATCCGCTCGGACTCTCGCGACGGAGCGGTGACGAAGTTCGCTTCGTCGCCGGCGCCGACTTCGCCGAGCAGTCGCTCAACTGCATCGCCGCACTCCCGCAGGGGAGCCTCGCCTGGATCATGGAAGGCAACCGCGACTCGGTCCTCGAGGCAACCAACGTGGCGTGCCAGAGCGCGCTCGCCGAGTTGGATGGTCGACCGCCGGTCGGACTGCTCGCCTTCGACTGCATCGCTCGCAAGGGCGTTCTCGGCGACGGCATCGTGGCCGAGGTCGATCAGATCTCAGGCTTCGCGGCAGGCGCGCCGGTCGCGGGTTTCTACACCTACGGCGAGATCGCTCGGACGCGCGGCGTCAACGGCTTCCACAACCAGACTCTCGTCGTCGTCGCGTTCGGGTGACGCAATGAGTGCCCCGTCCGGCTGGGCCACCCAGCAGCTTGCCGAGTTCCTCGCGGTACTCACGAGCGCGGCGGACGATCACGACGCGGTCGTAGACGCGCTCGAGCGTCTCGCCGAGTCGTTCGAGGCGGATGCCGGCGCCTTCGTGCGCGACGGCGAGGTGGTGGCGTCGCTCGGATGGGCGGACGGTTGCGTGCCCGACGCCGATCTCTTCGCGGCAGCCGCGAGCGATGGCGCGGGCATCGTGCTCGCCGGAATGGGACGCTGCGAAACGGTCGCGATCCCAGTCGACCGCGACGAAGGCACAACCCTCGTGCTCGCCCGCGCCGGCTATCGCTTCACCGCGGAGGAGGTCGGGTTGCTCCGCGGCATGGCACGTGTGCTCGCCCTCGGACTGCGTCTGCTCGGAACTGTCGCCGCCGAACGCCGTCAGGTCGAAGCGAACCGCGATCTGGTCGTGTCGCTCCAGGAGCGCCAGGCGCTGCTGGAGCGGCTGTCGCGAATCCAGCGCGACATCTCCGCCCGCGCCCCGCTGCAGGAGGTGCTCGATGCGATCACCGCAGGCGCGGCGGAGCTGTTGAACGACGAGGTGGTCGGTCTGCGGCTCGTCGACGAGACCGACCCCGACTTCATGTTCATGGTCTCGTCGGTCGGAGTCGCGAGCGAGATCGAGGACACGTACGAACGCCGGCCTGTCGGCGCCGGCGTTGGTGGTCGCGCGATCGTCGAGGACTGCCTGTGCGTCGTCGAGGAGTACCAGGACTGGGACGGCGCCATCGAGGCCTTCGCCGACGACGGACTCCATTCCGCGATGGGTGCCCCCGTTCACCTCGGCGGCCGGCCCATCGGTTGCCTCGTGGTCGCCTCGCATCGGCGCGGACGGGTGTACTCAGCAGCGGAGCGTGAGATCTTGGTCGCGTTCGCCGAGCACGCGAGCCTCGCGCTCAACGACGCTCGTACGGTCGAGGCCATGAACAAGGCGCTCGATGACGCGACCCACCAGGCCATGCACGACGAGCTGACCGGCCTGCCAAATCGAGCGTGTTTCTACGACCGCACCGATCAAGCGCTCCGACAGGCGGCGCGCGACGGCACGCGCACCGCGGTCCTTCTGTTCGACCTCAACCGCTTCAAGGAGATCAACGACACCCTCGGGCACAAGTACGGCGATCGACTCCTCGACGCCATCGGGCCGAGAATCCGTCACGGTCTGCGAGACGGCGACACGCTGGCTCGCCTGGGCGGAGACGAGTTCTGCGTGTTGCTCCCCCGAATCGATGGTCTCCGCACCGCGCTCCAAGTCGCCGAGCGCGTGATCGCGCTGCTTGAGGAGCCCTTCGAGATCGATGGCATGACGCTCGGCGTCGACGCCAGCTGCGGCATCGCAACCGCGCCCGAGGACGGCGGCAACGCGGACCTGCTCCTTCAGCGAGCCGACGTTGCGATGTACGTCGCCAAGGACACGCACGCCAACGTCGTGAGCTACGACGACGAGCTCAACGTGAACACCCCCGCCCGGCTCGCGCTGCTGGGGGAGTTGCGAACCGCCATCGCACACAACCAGCTCGTGCTCCACTACCAGCCGAAGGCCGCACTCGAGTCGGGCAAGATCCAGGGCGTCGAGGCGCTCGTGCGCTGGCAGCACCCCATACTCGGTCTGGTTCCGCCCGATCGCTTCATCCCCCTGGCCGAGCACACCGGGCTGATCAAGGCGCTCACCACGTGGGTGCTCGACTCCGCTCTCGGCCAGCTCAGACAGTGGCAGCAGCAGACCGGCGACGCGTTCCCGACGGACCTGTCGATGGCGATCAACTTGTCGACGCGCAGCCTTCTCGACGACAGCTTCCCGGCCGAGGTCGGTGCCGCCCTCGAGCGCTCGGGCGTTGCCGCCGATCTGCTCGAGCTCGAGATCACCGAGAGCGCGATCATGGCCGACCCCGTGCGCGCCCACCGCCTGCTCACCGAGCTCTCGGCCTTCGGCGTCAAGCTCTCCATCGACGACTTCGGCACCGGCTACTCGTCGTTGGCGTACTTGAAGAACCTCCCCGTCGACCAACTCAAGATCGACAGGTCGTTCGTGTCGAACATGCGCAACGACGCCAACGACGCCATCATCGTGCGGTCGGTCATCGACCTCGGTCACAATCTCGGGCTGCAGACCATCGCCGAAGGGATCGAAGACCTCGACACCTGGCACCAGCTCACGAGCCTCGGCTGTGACAGCGCGCAGGGCTTCTTCCTGGCCCGGCCGATGCCCGCGGCCGACTTCAGCGCGTGGCTCGCGGCGACGGCGTGTTGCGCGAACGCGGCGTCCCGATGACCGGCCACGTCCAACCCCTGTCATTACCCGGGCAACGGAGCACGAATTTGCTGCTCGGTTGCCCGGGCATGCACACCGCGTAGGTCGCCGTCGTCGTCGAACCAGGGCTCGGACGAGTCGAACCCCACGGTCGCCAGGGTCGAGCGCACCAACTCGTGTTGCCGGCCGCCGATCTCGATGAGCACCCACCCGCCGGGCCGCAACAGTCGCGCCGCCGAGCTGATGACGTCGCGGACCAGGTCGAGTCCGTCGTCGCCGCCGTCGAGCGCGGCGCGGGGCTCGTACCGCAGCACGTCGGCAGGCAGGAGGCGCAGCTCGCCGGTCGGGACATACGGAGGTACCGCGGTGACGACGTCGAACGAATGCGCCGCGAATGGCGCGTCGGCGTGGCCGATCACCGCGTCAACCCCGTTGCGGCGCGCGCAACGCGCCGCGACCGGATCCAGGTCGACGCCGACTACGTGCGCCGACGGAACCGCAGCCTGCAGGTGGGCGGCGATGGCACCACATCCGGTGCAGAGATCGAGGGCCCGGCCGTCACTCGAACGGAGCAGCGCTTCCGCCCGGCACGCCAACTCCTCGGTCTGACGCCGCGGGACGTACACGCCCGCCTCGATGTGCAGCCGGCGACCGCAGAACTCGACCGAGCCCGTGATCCACGGCAACGGTTCGCCGTCTTCTCGCCGACGCACCCAGGCTTCGAGCATCGCGCCGTCAGGTGCGAAGGCGACGAGCTCCTCGGCTTCCTCGTGCGCGAAGACGCACCCCGCTGCGGCCAATCGGGCGACCACACGATCGCGGGTGAGGTCGGCGCGCATCGGTGGCAATGATTGTCGGCGTTCCGTCGCGCGTGGTGCCGCGCTCCTACCATCCGCCGGATGGGACGCCTGAAGGACATCTGCTTCGACTGCCGCGATCCGTGGACGTTGGCTCATTGGTGGGCCGAGGTGCTCGAGTACCGGGTGCGCCCGCACACGCAGGAGGATCTCGCGCAACTCCGCAGCCAGGGCATCGACCGGCCCGAGGACGACCCTTACCTCGCCGTTGACCCCGTCGATGGTCAGGGTCCCACGTTCTGGTTCCTTCGCGTCCCTGAGCAGAAGGTCGTGAAGAACCGGGTGCACGTGGATGTGTTCGGCGATGTCGAGGAGTTGGTGCGGAGGGGCGCGACGCAACTGGATGCGATGCCGCGCTGGACGGTGCTCGCCGATCCCGAAGGCAACGAGTTCTGCGTGTTCCCGGTCGAGACGGTGCGCTGATCGAACCGGCCGGGCGGGTGACAGGGCGCGCACAGGTGGCGTTGAGCATCCCGCGGCATGCTGCGATCGATGGGCGAGCTCCGATTCCGCGCGATGGGCAGCGAGGTGCAGGTGGTCGTCGTAGGCGATTCGTCGCGTCTCGCCGAGCACGCACGTGGGCGGATCGACGAGCTCGAGCGCCGATGGAGTCGCTTCCTTCCCGACAGCGAGATCAGCGAGCTCACTCGACGCGCCGGTTCCCCCGTGGAAGTGTCCGACGACACGATCGCACTCGTCACGAGCGCCATCGACGCGTGGAGGTTCACAGGCGCAACCTTCGACCCGACCGTGCTGGGCGCGATGCTGCGCGCCGGCTACGACGACTCGTTCGAGCTCGTCGCGGCCAAACCACACTGTGGCGAGAGTGAGCTCGTCATCGTCGCCTGCACCGACATCGAGATCGACGGCAACGCCGTCACGCTGCCGCGCGGCACCGGATTCGATCCGGGTGGCATCGGCAAGGGCCTCGCCGCGGACCTCGTGGCCGACGAGCTGCGGGCCGCAGGCGCCGAGGGCGTGTGCATCAACATGGGGGGCGACATCCGCGCCTCCGGGCGTTCGCCGGAGGGTGACGGCTGGACGATCGCGGTCGAGCATCCCTGGTCGTCGCACCCGATTGCCGACCTGGGCATAGGTGAGGGCGCGATCGCGACGTCGAGCACGCTTGGGCGACGTTGGTCGATCGACGGTCGTACCCACCACCACCTCATCGATCCCCGTACGGGCGAGCCCGCCGACACCGACCTCACGCTCGTCACGGTCGTGGCCGGCTCGGCGTGGACGGCCGAGGTGCTGGCCAAGGCGGTGCTCATCCGCGGATCGGCGCACCCGTTCGATCTCATCGAGGGCTCTGGTGCGCAGGCACTCGTCGTCGACGATCGCGGCGCGATCGACATGACCGACGGCTTCCGTGACTTCGCCGGCGCGGTTTACGGTTTGCGCATGGGCGAGGGCGAGCCAGGAGGCATCCAGGTCGTCGACGCGGCGACGTGATCGCCGACGACCTCGCATCGCAGCTCGGCCGTCACCTCGGAGATCCCGTCGCGTTCCGCGACGCGCCGGTCCGGCTCGGCGGTGGCTTCTTCACCGACAACTACGTGTTCCGCCTAACCAACCGAACGGAGCCCTGGGACGGCCACCTCGTCGCTCGCCTGTTCCCGACCAGCGCGCCCGACCTCCTCGCGCGCCGCGAGGCCGT
>DASZHU010000279.1:0-2294 GCA_035937605.1 Acidimicrobiales bacterium
CCGTCCCAAGACCAGAGCAGGCTGAGCGTAAGACTGTCGACCGTCGTCGGATCGAACCTCACGGAGACCGACGCACTCGTTCGAAAAGCGGAAAAGTACCTCCAGAGCCAACCCGAGGTCGTCGACGTGATGACGAGCGTCAACGCCGGCGGCGGGAACCTGCAGGTGACGCTCGTGCCTCGGGGTCAGCGCTCGAAGACGCAGAACGATCTCTCCGCGGCCTGGCGCAAGCAGCTCAGTTCCTACGCCGGGCTTCGCGCGTCCGTGCAGGACCTTTCGCAGCAAGGCTTCGCGGGGCAGCGAGGGTGGCCCGTCGAATTCTCGGTGCGAGGCAGCGACTGGGACACGCTGGTCTCGTTGTCGAAGAAGCTGAAGTCGGACGCCGCGGCGTCGGGGCTCATCGTCGACATCGAGAGCGACTATGCACTCGGTGCGCCCGAGCTCGTCATCACGCCGGACCGCGGGCGCGCAACCGACGTGGGTGTGTCGGTACAGGACATCGCCACGACGGTGAGCTCTCTCGTCGGCGGCATCGTCGTCGGACAGTATTCGAACGCGGGCCGGCGCATGGACATCCGGTTGCGGCTGACCGCTTCGCAGCGCACCCGCCCCGAGGATTTGAATTCGCTACGCGTTCGTGCATCGACAGGAACGCAGATCCCCCTCTCGTCGGTCGTGCAGATGACCGAGCAACCCCAATTGCAGGAGATCAACCACGCCGACCGCGAGCGGGCAATCACGATCACGGGCAACGTTGCGCCGGGACATTCGCAAGGCGAGGCGCTCGCGTACGTCCAGTCGTTGGTCTCGTCAGTTCCGCCCGGCTACCGCGTCGTTTTGGGCGGGCAAAGCTCACAGTTTGGCGACGCGATGAAGAGCTTGCTGTTCGCGCTCCTGGTCGGTGTCTTGGTGGCCTACATGGTCCTTGCGTCGCAGTTCAACTCGTTCTTGCACCCAGTCACCGTGCTCACGATCCTGCCGCTGTCGGTCGCCGGTGCGATGTTTGCCCTGCTCATCGCCGGAAAGACCCTCAACGTCTTCAGCATGATCGGACTGCTTCTCTTGATGGGCATCGTGAAGAAAAATTCGATCATCCTGGTCGACTATGCGACCGAGCTCCGCCATCGCGAGGGGCTCGACGCACGGACGGCGATGTTGCGTGCAGGACCTGTGCGCCTGCGCCCGATCCTGATGACTGCCGTGGCGACCCTGATGGCGGCCGTGCCCTCGGCGCTCGGTCTTGGGCCGGGATCCGAGACGCGCGGCCCGATGGCCGACGCAGTTATCGGTGGGCTCGTGCTCTCGACCGCATTGAGTCTCGTCGTCGTACCCGCTTTCTACGTCGTTGCCGATCGTCTCCGGTCGCCCCGTGGAACGTCGCTGCACTCCGTCGAGCCTGCTGGATTCCGGGCTCCCTGATCGTTCGCCCGCTCAAATACGTCTTTTCCTACTTGCCCTGAGCGAAATCGGCCCAACGATATCAGAGCTTGTGGCCCCTTCGGGAGTCGAACCCGAAACGCCCTTTCGGGCCGCGGATTTTAAATCCGCTGCGTCTGCCTATTCCGCCAAGGGGCCGAGCGGTTGGACGTCGTCGTACACACGCAATGCGCTGAGCAGCCCGCTCTCGCCGCGCTCGTAGATCGCCAGCCCCGGCTGCGGGACGACTTCCGCGCCGTGAGCGCGCACGACCGTGTATTCGAGCGCGCATGTGCGCCCGTCGTCGGTGCGGGCCCCCTTGGCGATCTCGTAGGTGCCCCGTCCCGACTGGCCACCGCGCCCGCGCAGCAGATTCTCGTGCCACAGACGAAGCGAACCCCCGCCGTTGTCCCGGGCGTGCACGACCCCTGCGGAGTCGCGAAGCGATCCGCCGCTTTGGAACGATGCAACCGCCGCGTCTACGTCGCCGCGGGCGAGCGCGTCGATATGCGTTGCGACCGCCGGAGGAACCGGGATCTGGTCTGTGTCAGGATGAAGGCGGGGACGCACGGCGCCTGGCCCACGGATGGCCTGCGTCGAGTAGTACAGCCGCATCTCGACTTCGCGTCCCCTGCGTCGCTCCGCGACGATCGCTACGGGAATCGAAACGCGACGCTGGTCCAGCGTGAGCGCCAGCGTTCCTTCGGTCACGTCGCTGTCGGGCCCGAGGGTGAAGGCGGCCTTGTCGAACGCCGCATCGCGGTTCGTGAGCCACTCGCTTATGTCGCGCAAGAACTCGGCGAGCTTCGGCATCCCCTTGGCTCGACCGAAGATGGGATCGTCCACCGTGCTCCGCTCTCCGAGGCGGCGGGCGAGGT
>DASZHU010000280.1:0-23003 GCA_035937605.1 Acidimicrobiales bacterium
CGCAGCCGAATGGCGGCTCCGTCACGTCGAGGTGCACACCGACGAGGTCCACGACGACGCGTACGCCGCGAACGATGGCGATCGTTGCTACTGGTGCAAGTCGTCGCTGATGGATGCACTGGCACCCGTCGCGTCCGATCGTCGCGCCACCGTGGTGCTCGGTGTCAACCTCGACGATCTCGGTGACCATCGTCCGGGTCAGCGCGCCGCCGAGGAGCGGGGCGCCGTCTTCCCGCTCGTCGCGACCGGTTTCACCAAGGCCGACGTTCGAGCCCACTCCCGCGCGCTCGGCCTGCGCACGTGGGACAAGCCGGCGGCCGCGTGCCTCGCTTCTCGGGTTCCGTACGGCACGCCGGTGACCGTCGCTGTGCTCGGCCGGATCGAACGCGCCGAGCATCTGCTCCACGAGCTCGGGTTCGCGGCGGTGCGGGTGCGCCACTACGCGGACACCGCCCGGCTCGAGGTTCCGATCGAGCAACTCGATCGCGTGCTCGCCGATCGTGCGCGCGTCGTCGCTGCGGTGCGGTCCGCGGGCTATGGCTATGTGACCCTTGATCTCGAGGGGCTCCGCAGCGGGAACCTCAACGCGGCGTTAATGGCGCGCAGTCCACGGGTCCCACGCGGGGGTCGCGTCGGGTAGGAACGCGACGAGCTCCCGCACGAAGTCTGCGGGTTCGATCGCGCTGTCGCCGTCGGGTGCGAGCCGCGGCGTGATCATCTCCGCGTCATCGGAGTGCCACCTCGTCCCGCCGGATTCGAGCTCGTCGAGTCGCGCGGCCAGGGGAGCGAGCTCGGGACGCAGGGGCGGCCGTCGTGATACCAGCTGCACCCATGTCTCGTAGCGCAGCTGCACCTCGTATCGATGCCCGGTCACATACGCAACTCGGGTCATGGTGGTGCGGTTGTGCACGGCCATCGGGTGCACGACGGCGTGACGCACCTGCGTGAAGCGGTGTACGACGCGATCTTCCAATGCGGGCGGTGTGGTCACGATCGCGAGATCCAGATCGGGCAGCTCTTCGATCGTGACGTCACCGCGCTCGATCGCGGCGTCGCTCTCGTCGAGATGGGCGTCCTCCTCGGCCCACAGGACGCGGAACCGGTCAGGATTGTCGAGCAGGTCGCCGACCATCGGCAGGAGCCCGCGGTACATGGCGGCCGCCATCTCCGGGTACGGCGCGCGGAACAACGTCGGGGCGAGCGACGACGTCTCGGGGTCCGCGAGCCGGCTGATGGCGAACGCGACGCGGGCGGCGGCGCGTGTGTGACTCCAACCGAAATCGCCGGCGCGGGCGACGTCGACAACCATGCCGCGTCGTGCGAGTGCATCGTCGGGAGCCACGATCGAGTAGACGCCCATCAGCCCGTCTTCGTCGAAATGATTGTTCGAGACCAGCTCGATGTCGACGTGGTGCTCAGGGTGTTCGAGATAGCGCAGCGCGATCTCGGCCGAGAGGTCGGCCTGCAATTCTGACGGAACCGAGCTTCCCGGCCAGTGCGAGAGCGTGAGCAGCGTCGAGCTCGTACCGGCACCGTCGACCACGATGTTCGGCGCGTCGCCTCGCTCGTCGTAGGGCACGAACCGCACCGTCACCGCCCGCAGCCGCCACCGAGCGCGTCGACGTGATGGGTGCGCGACAGCTCATCGAGCGGCTTCAACACGAGCGACAGGCTCTGCTCGGTTCCCGCGAACAAGCGGTCAGGGCGCGGGCCGATGAAGTTGAAGTCGACGTTCACTGCCGCGTCGGCCTTGTTGTCTCGGATGTTCTGGTCGACGTCACCGACAGCATTCAGGAGCGCCCCGCGGATCGCGTCCGCGTCCGACGGCCCGTTGGGAGGCACCGTCTCCAGCTCCGTGCGCAACTCGTCGGTGATCTGTTGCTGGTCGTCGAAGGCGGTGAGGTAGCGCGTGCGACGCCCCTCGGGGCTGAGGTGCTCGGAGTCGTCCGTGAACGCGTTGGCGGCGGCTACGAGGTCGCCGCCCCAGGTGGTGATCGACGAGCACACACCGGAGGTGAACGAGGTGGCCGTGGTCGTCCTCGGCTTCGACGAGTCGCTGCAGGCCGCGAGCGCCGCCACGACCAGGAGCCCCGCTACGAGCCGGCGCACGCCCTCGGGCTCCACGTCGGGAACGTGATGTGGTCGACGTCGAGATGCTGCACCACGCGGCCGCGGGCGGCGAGATCCTCGAGGCACGGCCGGGCCGTCTCGATACCGAGCATCCGGATGTAGTCGGCCACGGGCAGAAGGAGCGGGCCGCTCGCCGCGTCCGCGTCACCGGGCCGAAGGAGCGCGTCGACGTCGAGTGTCGGACGGCACGGATGTGACAGGTCGAGCGCGATCGAGTTGTACACGATTCCCTCGAACACGACCTGCGCCAGGATCTTCACCAGCCCGCGGTACCCGCCCCGCCCTTGAATGGGCCGACGATGTTCGCGGTGATCCACCCCCCGTAGAACGCGCCCTCGTTCGCCTGCACCAGCTCGTCGCCCACGAAGCAGGCGTCGACCCGTTGCGGGTAGAAGGCGAGATGGTCGGCGATCGGATGGAACCGCTCGACCGGGGAGTGATACCCCCACACCGCGTTGGATGCCTCGCGGTCGTCGACGACGATCGAGTAGTAGTGCGCCTGCCCCTTCCACTCGCAGAACGTGTGGTGGTGCGTCGCGACCAGGCGTGAGAGGTCGACGTCGTCCGGAGGAAAGTAATAGGCGGGCGGCTGGCTCGTCTCGAGCACGCGATGGCCCCGCGTCGTGTCGGCGATCACGCACCCGGCGAACTCGACCCGCAACCGGCTCGTGGTGCGCTCGAGCGCGGGCGGGCGCGGGTAGTCCCACACCGACTCCTGTCCTGGACCGGGCTCCATCCGCTCCTCCTGCACGGTGGCAGCATTGCGCCGATGGAGCCCGACGCCAACTTGGAGCACTACGGAAGGGCGCTGGCGGACGCGCTCGACGCGGTCCTGCCCGAGTGGGTCGTTCGCGTCGTGGCCGGTCGTTGGCACGACTGGAAGGGCTCCGAACCGGTTCCCGCGGAGGTCCTCGCGATGGCGCGAGCCGCGGGCGAGCAGGCGCGCGTCGAGGCGGGCGCGTCCGTGCGCGCGCTGCTCGCGCTCGACGTCGACGAACAGCGCGTCAACCCGTTGTCGTACGTGCGCGCCGCCGTGTCGTACCCGACCGGCGTGCTGCGCGCCGCGGGCGTGCCCGAGGTGGTGCGCGACGAGTTCGACGAGCGCGCCTTTCCCGACGACGTCTATGCGCTCTCGCCCGCGTCGTTCGCCGACGTCGACCAATCCTTGTTCGAACCCGGCCTCGAGTGGGGCGCGGCCAAGGCCCACGCCCATCTCTCGCGCCGCCGCCGCTAGCGCGGGTTCCAGGCGTCGGGGTCGTCGGCGAGGCGGTCGACCTTCCTCGGAAGCACGCCGGCGACCAGATCGGCGATCGTCACGTGTTCGAGCACGCCGCGCAGGCTGGCGCGCACGCATATCCACATGCGCTGCAGGGGCTGGGCCCGGCCCTCGAACTCGAGGGCCTCGGGCCGCACACCCTGCACGTTGGCGAGCGGTCCCTCGACCGCGCGGATGATGTCGGCAATCGTGATCGAGGAGGACGGCCGCGCGAGCCAGTACCCGCCTTCGGCGCCGCGACGGCTCCCGACCAGGCCGGCCCGGCGCAGCTCCGACAGGATGTTCTCGAGGAACTTCATCGGGATGTCCTGCTCCGACGCGATGCGCTCACCCTTGAGCGGCGCCAACCGATCGGCGCTCGCGAGCTCGATCGTGGCGCGCACCGCATAGTCCACCTTCGCCGAAATCCGCATCGTCAGCGCTCGTCGTCGTCATCACGCTCGAAGCGCTGCCAGCCGGCGTCCGTGATCGACCGGGCCTCGAAGAACAGGCAGTGCTCCGGGCAGGCGAACGGGGCCTTGTCGTTCGCGTCGACACGACAGCGCTGGACGACCTCGCCCGACGCGACGGTTCTCGTCGAGTAATGACGACAGTCCTCGCGCACGCCCATCGCCGCATTGTGCCAGCCTGACGGCATGGCTCGACGGTTGGCGGTGATCGGAGGAGACGCGGCGGGCATGGGCGCGGCGACCCAGGCGCACCGCGGCGATGCCAACCTCGAGATCGTCGCGTTCGAAAAGGGCGATTGGACGAGCTATTCGGCCTGCGGCATCCCGTACGTCATCGGCGGGTCCGTCGCTGCCCTCGAGCAGCTGGTGGCGCGCACGCCGCAGGAGCACCGCGACAAGTCGCTCATCGACGTGCGCACCCGCCACGAGGTGATGGCCATCGACCTCGACCAGCGCCGGCTCGAGGTTCGGGACCACGCCCACTCCCGCACCATCCAGGTTCCGTTCGACGAGCTGATGCTCGGCATGGGGGCCCGACCGATCCGGCCGGACCTGCCCGGCATCGACCTGCCGGCGATCCACGGTGTGCAGACCCTCGACGACGCCGCGCGTCTGCTCCATCACGCGGACACGAGCGAGTGTCGCAACGTGGTCGTCGTCGGGGGCGGCTACATCGGTCTCGAGTTGGGCGAGGCCTTCGTCCAGCGCGGCGCACGCGTGACCGTGGTCGAGGCTGCGCCGCACGTGATGAGCACGCTCGACGGGGACATGGCTGTTCTGGTCGCGGACGCGATGCGCAAGATCGGCATCGACGTGCGGGTCGGCTTGGCGGTGACCGGCTTCGCGGATCGCATCGTGCAGACCGACGACGGTCCGATTCTCGCCGACCTCGTGGTCCTCGGTCTCGGGGTCGAGCCGAACAGCGCGCTCGCCGGCGAGGCCGGGATCGCGCTCGGAGTGCGCGACGCCGTGAAGGTCGACCGGCGGCAGCGTACGAGCGCCGAAGGCGTGTGGGCGGCCGGCGACTGCGTCGAGTCGTACCACCTGCTCTCGCGCCGGCCCGTGTACGTCGCACTGGGCACCGTCGCCAACAAGCAGGCGCGGGTAGCGGGCATCAACATCGGCGGTGGGTACGCCGCGTTCCCGGGGGTCATCGGAACCGCGATCACGAAGGTGTGCGGCACGGAGGTCGGTCGCACCGGCTTGAGCGAGCGCGAGGCGGGCGAGGCGGGTTTCGAATGCGCGGTAGCGGCGATCGACGGCACCGCGACGGCGAGCTATTTCGGCGATGCGCCGCCCATCCGGGTGAAGCTGGTGGCGGAGAAGCGAACCGGGCGTGTGCTCGGCGGCCAGATCGTCGGTGGTCTCGGCGCCGCCAAGCGCATCGACGTGGTCGCCACCGCGATCTCCGCCGGGCTCGACGCCCAGGCAATCGTCGATCTCGACCTCGGCTACGCCCCGCCGATGAGCCCGTTGTGGGATCCCGTGGCCGTCGCGGCCCGGCAGCTGCTCGCCAAGATCTGATTGCCAACCGGGGAAGAGCGTCAGCACCGCGTCAGGGTGCTACGGCAATTTCGTGACATGAAAGGTCGGACATGAAGCTCATCACCGCGATCGTGAAGCCGTTCAAGCTCGATGACGTGAAAGACGCATTGAAGGGCGCCGACGTGCACGGCATGACGGTCACCGAGGTGCAGGGCTTCGGGCGCCAGGCAGGCCACACCGAGGTGTACCGGGGCACCGAGTACAAGATCGACTTCGTTCCCAAGGCGCGGCTCGAAATCGTCGTGGGCGACGACGATGTGGATCGCGTGCTCGACGTGATCGTGGCGTCGGCGCGCACGGGCAAGATCGGCGACGGCAAGGTGTGGGTCACGCCGATCGACCAGGTCATCCGTGTGCGCACCGGCGAGCGCGATGGAGATGCCCTGTAGGGAACCGCTTTAACGTGGCCCCGAGTGGAGCTCGATCGGGCGGGATTGCTGGCTGACGAGAAGCTGACTGGGCGCGCGTTCTGCCGCGCCCACAGCGATCTGGTCGACGCGTGGTTGGCGAAGCTGTTCCAGAACGCGACAGGGAGTGTCGCGGCCCGCGGGCTCGCGCTCGTCGCGGTCGGTGGCTACGGGCGCGCCGAGTTGTGTCCGCAGAGCGACATCGACGTGGTGCTGCTGCACGACGACCGCCACGACATCGGGCCGACCGCCGACCGGCTCTGGTACCCGGTGTGGGACGCAGGTCTGACCCTCGGGCACAGCGTCCGGACGGTACGGCAGGCAGTGCAGCTCGCGGGGAGCGATCTCGACACTGCTACCAGCGCGCTCAGCGCCCGCCACCTCGCGGGCGACACCGCGCTCTCCACCGAGTTCCACGAGCGAGCTCTCGCGCGGTGGAGGAAGGGCTCGAAGCGTTGGCTCACCCAGCTGGACGCACGAGTGCGCGACCGGCACGAGCGCGCCGGTGAGGTCGCGTTCCTGCTCGAGCCCGACCTGAAAGACGGCCGAGGTGGTCTTCGCGACGTCCATGCGCTGCGGTGGGCGGAGGCGGCCCGCCGGATCCTGCTCGACGTCGACGCGGCCGAGCTCGAGGGGCCGTATCAGCTTCTTCTCGAGGTGCGAGTCGAGCTCCAACGCCACACGGGCCGCGCGTCCGACCAGCTCCTGTTGCAGGAGCAGGACGCCATCGCGAGCGCGCTCGACTACGAGGACGCCGACCGGCTGATGGGCTCGATCGCGATCGCCGCGCGCACGATCGCGTGGACCTCGGACGACGCGTGGCGTCGCGTCGAGTCGTCGTTGCGCGGCCCACTCGGCCGGATCGCGCGGCGAGATCGCGAGCTCCAGCCGGGCATCGTGTTGCGCGACCGCGAGGTGCACGTGGACGCGGCCGTCGACCTGTGGCGCGATCCAACCGTTGCCGTGCGCGCCGCGATGCTCGCGGCGCAACGGTCGACCCTCATCGACCGCGACTCGCTCGAACGGCTCGCCGCCGCCAGCCCGCCCCTGCCCGTACCGTGGACGGACTCCGCTCGCACCGCGCTCGTCGCGTTGCTCCGCTGCGGACACGACGCGATCCCCGTCATCGAGGCGCTCGACCAGCGCGGCGTGTGGGCCCGCGTGTTGCCGGAGTGGCTGGCGGTTCGGAGCCGGCCGCAACGCAACGCCTACCACCGGTTCACCGTCGACCGGCACCTGCTCGAAACCGCGGCGAACGCCGCCGAGCTCGCCGATCGTGTGAGCCGGCCCGATCTCCTCGTCGTCGGCGCGCTGTTGCACGATCTCGGCAAGGGGCTCACCGGCGATCACACCGAACGAGGCATCGAGCTCGCGAGGGTGCTCGGCGCGCGCATGGGCTTCGGTCCTGACGACGTCGACGTACTCGTGGCGATGGTGCAGTACCACTTGCTGTTGCCGGACGTCGCAACCCGTCGCGACCTCGACGATCCAGGCACGATCGAGCAAGTCGCGCAGGCGTCCGGTTCGCTCGTGCGACTCCAGCTCCTCGGCGCGCTGACCGAAGCCGACTCGCGCGCCACCGGACCATCGGCGTGGTCGGAATGGAAGGCGAGCCTCGTGGCCGAGCTCGTCGAGCGCGCCGCACACGTGTTGCGCGGTGGCGCGGTCGGCGACGTCGCGGCCGATGGTCTGACTCCCGAGCAGCAACGCCTGCTGGACGAAGGCCCTCCTCGCATCGACGCCGACCGCGACGAGCTCACGCTGGTCGTGCGCGACGAGCCGGGTGTCTTCAGCCGCGTGGCCGGTGTGTTGGCGATGCACGGCGTGGATGTGGTCGCGGCCACGATCCACAGCGACGGGCGCGGCACCGGGCTTGAGCAGTTCCGGGTCGACCGTTCGCTTCCCGGCGCCGTGGCCTGGCCCGCGATCGTGGCCGATCTCGAGCGGATGCTCGACGGAGCGCTCGATGTCGATGCCGAGGTCGAACGGCGGGCGCGCCGCTACGAGCGACGCGCGGTACAAGGTGCGGGGGCTCCGACAAGCGAGGTGAGATTCGACAACGAGATCTCGTCGTCGGCGACCGTGGTCGACGTGTACGCGCGGGACGGCGTGGGCGTGCTGTATCGCATCACCGATGTGCTTGCGCGGCACGGTCTCGACATCCGGTCGGCCAAGGTGCAGACGATGGGCGCGCAGGTCGTGGACGCGTTCTACATACGGGCGGCCGGCGGCGGCAAGGTCACCGACAGCGCACGCCTCTCCGCCATCCGAAGCGACGTGCTGGCGGCACTAACGTCCTCGTGATGTCGAGGTGCCGGTGAGCGACAACCTGCGTCGACCGACGCGGCAGGATCTCATCCGCTGGAGCGAGGCGCTTGCCGGTATCGCTCGCACCGGCCTCGGCTTCACGCAGAGCCTCTACGAGCGGGAGCGGTTCCAGGAGATCCTCGCGGTCGCGGCCGACATCGGGCACGCGGCGGGAGGCGACTTCGATCCGGATCACAAGGTCGAAGAGTGGCTCGGACAAGTCGGTGAGGGTGTCCCCGGCTACGTCACGCCGAAGGTCGGTGTCGCCGCGGTGGTCGGCAACGAACGCGACGAGATCCTGCTCGTGCAGCGGGCCGACTCTGGCATCTGGCTGTACCCGACCGGCTGGGCCGACATCGGTTACTCGGCCTCCGAGGTCGCGGTGAAGGAGGTGGAGGAGGAGACCGGTATCGAGTGCGAGGTCGTTCGCTTCATCGGCGTGCTCGACGGGCTGCGGCTCGGGTTCACGCGGGTGCCGATGTATCTCCTCGTGTTCCACTGCCGCGCCATCGGTGGTGAGTTGCAGGCGCATCCCCTCGAATGCGCGGACGTCGGCTGGTTCGCCGAAGACGCGTTGCCGTGGCCGGTTGCCGGGTATCCGCGGTGGGGGAGCCACGCCTTCGCGGCGATCCGGGGTGAGTCGGTCGACGTGCTGTTCGACGCACCTCGCGAGGCACCCTGGCGGGGTGAACGACGACGAGATGACTAGGGGTTGAGCTCGTCGAGTAGCGCGTCGACGATCGACATTCGACCGCGGCTGCGCTCCCACGCATCGCCGATCGCGGCATGGTCGACGAGCCCGGCTGCGTCCGGCTCGATGCCGAGAGCCTCGACCACCGCCGCCACGAGCGGAGCCGGCTCGACCTCCTCGTCGTGCGCTGCGAACGCCTCGAGCCCGTCCCACAGCGACTCGACCGGCGCCGGCGGCTCGGATCCGATGCCGAGCGCGAGCGCGACGGCACTGAAGACCTCGTAGGTGTCGAGGTCCGCGGGGCGCGAGTAGGACGGGACGGGATGCAGGCGCCACTCGATCGTGATGTCGCCGGGTCCGTTGTCCCGTAGCCACGTCTGCGACCCGTTGACGTACGCATCGGTCGGCTCGCCGAAGCGCTCGTCGAGCGCCACGATCAAGCCCGGCGTGGTCTTCCACACACACGTGGCGCTCCTCGACGGCACGCAGCGACGGTAGCCGTGCGACGATCGTTCAGTGCGCAGGAGCCTCGCGATCGCCGGCGCGGGTCTGCTCGCGTTCGCAGCGAGCGCGTGCTCGGGCGACGCCCGTCCGGCCGCGCGGTCCTCCTTGTCGCCGTCGGCGTCGTTCGCTTCGAGCGCGGCGGCCGGCCCCGGGTCCTCGGCTACCAGTGCGCCACCCACCGCCACCAGCCCGCTCTCCGTGATCGCGGGATGCCCGGATCCAGGTCCGCTCGCCGCGCCGGACCCTCGTCGACCCGTGTACCGCGCGAGTGCAACCGTCGACTTCGCGCAGTCGACGGTGAAGGGCTCGGTGACGGTCACCTTCACTCCCGACCTGGCGACGAGCGAGCTGGTGTTGCGGCTCTGGCCGAACGCGCCGGTCGAGTACGCGAGCGGCGTTCGTGACGACGTCGGCGCGGTGACACGCGATGACGGTGTGGTGCTCGCCGTCGACCGCCCCGATCCCACGACGGTGCACGTGACACTGCCGGGGCCGTTGGCTCCCGGTGCATCGGTCACCGTCACGGTTCCGTTCACGCTCGAAATCCCGGGAGGGAACGCCGACCGCGTCGCTCGCGACGGTGACACGATGCGACTCGGCTCGTTCCTCCCATTGCTCGCGTGGGAACCGGGGGTGGGCTGGGCGACCGACGCCCCGACGAGCGCGCACGCGGAAGCCGCGACCTCTGCGGTTGCGGACTACGACGTGGCCCTCACCGTGCCCGATGGCTACGACGTGCTCGGCTCGGGAGCGCGGGGCGCGGACGGCCACTGGCGCGCGTCCGCGGTTCGCGATGTGGCCTACTCGGTCGGTCACTTCAACGTGTTGGCGCAGGACGTGGAAGGGGTGCACGTGACTGTCGGCGTCGACCGGTCTGTCGCGGAGGATCCGTCGCGCTACATGAACCTCATCGTCGATGCCTTCCACAACTACCGCGCGCGTCTCGGCGCGTACCCGTGGTCGACCTACGACGCCGCGGTCCTACCCGGCTTGCAGGGCGGCATCGAGTTCCCGACGCACGTGATGCACGGCGCCGGCTCGACCGACCGTTCGATCGTGCACGAGCTGGCGCATCAGTGGTTTTACTCACTCGTCGGCAACGACCAGGCTCGTGATCCGTGGCTCGACGAAGGGCTCGCCAGCTACGTCGAGTTCGTGCAGGTCGACTCGTTGGCACGGCACGCGAGCGACGCGATTCCCGGGGACGCGCGCGGCCGGGCCGGCGATCCCATGTCGTACTGGGACGCCCACCAGTCCAGCTACTACGAAGGCGTGTACGTGCAAGCCGCGGAGGCCGTCGCGTCCCTCGGTTCGGTCGACCAGGTCGACTGCGCGCTTCGGCAGTATGTGGCCCGCGACGCGTTCCGCATCGCGACACCGGCTGACCTGATCGACGCACTCGCGACGGTGTTCCCCGATGCAGCCGCCCGGCTCGCGCCCTACGGTTTGCGGCCATGAGTCGAGCTGGAGCGAACGATCCGACCGTCATCGAGCTGGCGGAGGCGGTTCGGACGGGGGAGCGCAAGGCGGTTGAGGTCGTCGACGAGTACCTCGCGCGCATCGATGAACACAACGGCCCTCTGAACGCGTTCGTGCACCTCGACGCGGACCTGGCGCATGCGGCGGCGGCACGCATCGACGAGATCGTGGCCCGCGGCGACCATCCCGGACCGCTGGCCGGTGTGCCCTTCGGCGTCAAGGACTTGGAGCACTGCGAGGGGATGCCGACGACGTTCGGCTCGGTGCCGTTCGCGGACCGAGGTCCGGAGTCGCAGGACAGCCTCAACGTGGCTCGGCTGCGCGCCGCCGGCGCGGTGCCGGTGGGCAAGACCGCGAGCCCCGAGTTCGGCACGCTCAACTTCACCAAGACGAAGGTGTTCGGCGTGACGCGCAACCCGTGGGACGTCACGCGCACGCCTGGCGGGTCGAGCGGTGGCTCGTCGGCCGCGGTGGCCGCGGGGATCATCCCGTTCGCGACGGCGTCCGATGGCGGTGGCTCGATCCGCATTCCCGCTTCGTTCGCGGGCCTGGTCGGCCACAAGGCCAGCCATGGTCGCATCCCCCATCCCGAAGTGACCGGCAACCAGACGTCGGTGAGCGGCTCGTTGACCACCACGGTCGCGGACACGGCGCGCGTCCTCGACGTGTTGGCCGGGCCCGACGACCGTGATCGGGTGTCGCTGCCGCCGGCGGGGATCGTCTACGAGGACGCGATCGAGCACGTCGACGTGCGCGGGCTGCGGGCGCGCTGGTCGCTCGATCTCGGGTTCGCCACGGTCGACCCCGAGGTGGCCGATCTCACGCGGGCCGCCGCCGAGGCTCTTGCCGACGCGGCCGGGCTCGCTGTCGACGAGGAGCCGGTGGTGTTGACCGACGCCGTGCGCACATGGCTGTCGACGGGCGCCATCTCGTTGTGGCTCGACATCGAGCCCGACATGTGGCCGTCGCGCGCCGACGACTTCACGCTGTACGTGCGTCGCAGCCTCGAGGAGACCGAGACGCGTACGTTGCCGCACTACGTGCGGTCGCTCCGCCGGCGGGAGCAACTCGAGTACGACTGCGCGCGCCTGTTCCGCGAGGTCGACGTGGTGTTGACGCCGACAACCGCGGTGCCCGCGTTCGCCGCAGAGGGCCCGCCGCCGTCAGTGATCAACGGCCTCGAGATGAGCACGCCGGCGATGTCGACACCGTTCACGATGCTCGCGAACCTGTGCTGGAACCCGGCGACATCGGTGCCGGCGGGCGTCACGTCCGACGGTCTGCCCGTGGGTTTGCAGATCATGGTTCGCCGCCACCACGACGAAGTGGCGCTGCGCCTCGCCCGCATCTTCGAGCAATCCCGCCCCTGGCCGAGGTTCGCTCCCACCCTGTGACGAAATCCCATGCAGGGCGACACACCGCTGTGTCCCTGTGCATGGGATTTGGCGAGGGGGGAGTCAGGGGCTGGGGTTTTCGCGGAGGAAGCGTTCGACCTCGGCGATGAGATCGCCGTGCGAGTCCTCGTCGTCGGGGGTCTCGTCGGCGGCCTGCTCGAGCCGGGCGACGTACTCCGCGGTGTCGTCGTCGTCGGCGACGAGCGAATCGATCTGGCGCTCGTAGGAGGCCGACGCGATCTCGAGGTCGGTCGTCACGATCGGGACCGCGAGCAGCTCGGTGATGCGTTCGACCAAGGCGAGCGCCGCCTTCGGCGACGGCGCGCTGGGCACGTACGTGGGCACCGCCGCCCACAGCGACGCCGACGCCACGCCCGCCTGGCGGACGGCGTCGTGCAGCGCGCCCACGATGCCGGTCGGCCCCTCGTAGGTGGACTGGGTGAGGCCGAGGCGGCGCACCAACGAGCTGTCGTACGCGGTGCCCACCACCGACACCGGGCGGCTGTGCGGCACCTCCGCGAGCAGCGCGCCCAGCGTGACCACGAGTCGAGCGCTGTACTCCGTGGCGATCCCCACGACCTCGGAGCAGAACGTGCGCCACTTCAGCTGCGGCTCGCTGCCGATCACGAAGATGAGGTCGAGGTCGGCACCCGGTACCGATGCCGCGGAGAAGGTGGTGCTCGGCCACACGATCTGACGCTGGCCGTCGTCGTCGAGTTGCACCTGTGGCCTCGTCGACGTGAAGTCGAAGAACTCCTCCGGGTCGATCGTGGCGAACGGCTCCGCGTCCCATCGCTCGGAGAGAAAGCGCGCCGCGAACGTGGCCGCGTCACCCGCGTCGTTCCACCCTTCGAACGCCGCGACGACCACCGGCTGCCGCAAGGATGGCTGCCCGGTGCGGATGAGATGCGGCACTAGTCGCGCGTCATCCCGCGCGCCGGCGGCTCGCTCGTGCGTCGTGTCAACCTGCGGTCTCGGCGTTGAAGTCGAGCGAGCAGGAGTTGATGCAGTAGCGCAAGCCATTCGGCCCCGGACCGTCGGGGAACACATGGCCGAGGTGGCCGCCGCACTTCGCGCACATCACCTCGATGCGATGCATTCCGTGCGAACTGTCGTCTTCCGTGATGACGTTCTCCGCGATCGCCGGCGAGGTGAAACTCGGCCATCCCGTTCCGGAGTCGAACTTCGTGTCGGACGCGAAGAGCGCCGCGCCACACGCCGCGCAGTGGTACATGCCGTCGTCGTGGTTGTGCACGTACTTACCGGTGAACGGCGCCTCGGTTCCCTTGCGGCGCAGCACCTCGTACTGCTCGGGCGTCAGTTCCTCGCGCCACTCGGCGTCGGACTTGTCGACAGGCTGGTTCATGGAGGTCAAGCGTAGGATGTCGGCCGATGCTCGCCACCTCGCTCGACGTCGACACGTCTGAGTACGAGTCCGCGTCGGGGTGGCACCTCCGCCCCGACGGCGCATGCCGCGGCGACGTGTGCGTGCCCTTGGGCGACGGGGTCCGCAGCGCCGACGGCTCGAGGGTGCAGCTCGACCGCCTCGCCGAGCGCCTCGGCGCCGCGTTCGTACACGATGCGCCGCGCGGCCTCTACGCAATCGGGCCGTCGACGGTCAGCGGGCGAGCGCTCGCCACCGCGGAGGCCCCCGAGCTCGAGTTGCCGGATCTCGACGGGAACCCGTTCCGCCTCTCGTCGTTGCGCGGCCGCAAGGTGCTGCTCGTCGCCTGGGCATCGTGGTGAGGGTGTCGCGGCAGCCTGCCCGGGTGGCAGGCGCTACGAGCTGAGTTGCACCCGAAGGGTCTCGAGGTCGTCACCGTGGGGCTGGATGCCGGAGGCGTCGATGCCGTGCGCCCGTGGATCGAAGCCGCGCACCCCGAGCATCCGTCGCTGATCGACGAGACGCACGTACTCGACGAGTTGTTCGGCGTCACGAACGTGCCGAACGCCGTGTGGATCGATGAGGCCGGCATGATCGTGCGACCTGCCGAGCCGGCGAACATCGAACGCAGCCCGTTGCGCGAGATGGACATTCCCGAAGGGCTGCCTCCTCGCATCCACGACGCGCTCGTCGAGGTGAAGGAGATCCGCGACGACAGCGATGCGTACCGCGCCGCGATCGTCGATTGGGTGGAGCGCGGAGCCGAGAGCCCCTATGCCCTCACACCCGACGAGGTCATTGCGAGATCGCAGCCGCGCGGGCGCGAGCAGTCCGAGGCCGCGGCCTGCTTCGAGCTCGGCCAGCACCTGTATCACGCCGGCGACGTCGACGGCGCGGTGCAGTGGTGGCGCGACGCGCACCGGCTCGACCCGGGCAACTGGACGTACAAGCGTCAGGCGTGGAGCCTCGCGTCGACCGCCCCGGGCGAGCCGAGCGACCTGATGCAGGGCCCCACCGAGCTCTACGAAGGCAACTGGCTCGACGATGTGAAGGCGATCGGTGGAGGGGGCAACTACTACCCGGCCTTCCGTCCGTGACCGACGCGCCCTCCGGCATCCTGCATCCAGGGGCGATCGACGACATCACTGTCGACGACGACGGCGTGGCGTTGCACGTCGTGCAGACCTGCGAGTGGGACGGGTCGGACCACCTCCTGCTGCTCCTGCAGGAGAAGCTCTTCAACTACCTCGCGTACGTCGCCGACGGGGAGCTGGCCCGGAATCACCCGGGCCAGTCCCCTTGGCGGGTGGAGATCGATTGTCTGGCCGCGCCCGACGCTCGCACGCAGACGTTGCTGCGCCGGGCCGCCGACCAGTTCGCGGCCCTCGGCGGCCGCCTCGAGGTCAGGCTGCCGACACCTGGGGTCGGGTGACCGCCAACCGGTTCGTCAACGCGTCGACCGCCGACCGCTCTCGTTCTCGTTCCTCGGACAGCTCCCGTGCGTTCGCCACCGCGCCGGAGGTGCCCAGCCGTCGTAACCAAGCCAGCACACGCTCCATGTGCGCAAGATACGAAACGGATGTGTCACGCGATCGGCACCGGCGTGACGTGAGGATCAAGACCGCCTGAACTCTTGGTGTCGTCACCGGCCCGGCGAGCGTCACCGCTGGCGCCGGTAGGATCGCCCGGGCGACCCGATGGGGAGGTTTCGATGGCCGAAGGGGTAGCGGTGCGCACCGTGTCGGAGGTGATGAGCACTTCACCGGTGACCGCGGTGCCGTCCGAGACCATCGCCGACGCTGCCGGTCGCATGGCGGACCACCGCGTGGGGTCGGTGATCGTCGTCGACGGCGACCGCCCGATCGGGATCCTCACCGAGCGCGACCTCGTGCGGTTCGGTGCGTCCGGGGCGAACAGCGAGGGCACCAAGGTCTCGGAGTGGATGACAGAGGCTCCCGACTGCGTCGCGCCTGACGTCTCGGTGCAGGAGGCGTTCGACAGCCTCGCCGAGCACGGCTACCGGCACATCCCCGTCGTCGAGGCGGGCCGCCTCGTCGGTGTCGTGTCGCTGCGCGACCTCATGCGGCTGGCGCAGATCCAGCCGGTCGTGCATCCGTCGTTGATCGAAGCGCCCGCCGGTCTCAAGGGCGTGATCGTCGCCGAGACGTCTGTGGGCGACGTGCGCGGCCTGGAGGGCTTCTACCACTACCGGCAGTACAACGCGGTCGAGCTCGCGGAGAAGAAGCGGCTCGAGGATGTGTGGCACCTGCTGTTCGAGGGCCACCTTCCGTCAAGGGCCGAACGGGAGGCGTTCATCGCCGAGATCCGCCCGTTGCGCGTGATCCCCGGTGCGGTGCGGGAGGTGCTGCCGCAGATCGCGCGCGCCTCGTCGTCCGTGATGGAGGGGCTGCGCACGGCGGTGTCGCTCGTGGCCGCGGTCGAGGGCTTCAAGCCCACGCTCGACATCGACGCCGCCGAGCGTCGTCGCAACGCGTTGCAGGTCTGCGCGGTCGTGCCGACGCTCATCATGGCGATGCACCGCTACCGCAGCGATCTCGAGCCGATCGATCCGCGCGACGACCTAGGCTACGGCGCCAACTACATGTGGATGCTCACTGGCGAAGAGCCCGACGCGGACAAGGCGCGCGCCGTCGAGCAGTACCAGATCACCACGATCGATCACGGGTTCAACGCCTCGACGTTCACTGGGCGCGTGATCGTGTCGACGGGAGCCGACATCGGTGCGGCGGTCGTCGGCGCCATCGGCGCACTGTCCGGCCCGCTGCACGGTGGCGCGCCGTCGCGTGCCCTCGATCTCCTCGACGCGATCGCCACCCCCGACAACGCCCGTCCCTACCTCGTCGACGCCGTCACGCGCGGCGAGAAGATCATGGGCTTCGGGCACGCGGTGTATCGCACCGAGGATCCGCGGTCGACGATGCTGCACGGCGTCGCGCAACGGCTGGACGCCGGCAAGCTCGCGTTCGCCGAGCAGGTCGAGCGGACCGTCGTCGAGGTGCTGAACGAGCTGAAGCCCGGCCGCAACCTCTATGCAAACGTCGAGTTCTACGCCGGCGTCGTGATGGAGGAAGCGGGGCTGCCCCGCGACCTGTTCACGCCGACGTTCGCGTCGAGTCGTGTCATCGGATGGTGCGCCAACATGCTCGAGCAGGCTGCCGACAACCGCATCATCCGGCCGTCGGCTCGGTATGTCGGGCCTCCTCCGCCCGAGCCCGTGCCCGACGATCAGTGAAGGTCGAGGTGTTCGACGGGCCTGCGTCCGAGCTCGCCGAGGCCCTGCGCACGCTCGTCCCGCAACTCTCGACGTCGAACCCTCCACCCACGGTGGCCCAGGTCGAGGCGATGCTCGGGTCGGACGCGATCAGTCAGTTCGTCGCGCGTGATGGCGCCGGCGCGATCATCGGCGTCGCGACGCTGGCGGTGTTCCCGATACCGACTTCTCGACGCGGGTGGATCGAAGACGTGATCGTCGACGACGCGGCGCGTGGCCAAGGTGCCGGCGCGGCACTCACACGAGCGATGATCGATCGAGCCCGCGCGCTGGGATGCTCGACCTTGGAGCTGACGTCGCGCCCGTCGCGAGAGGTGGCGAACCGGCTCTACCAACGCCTCGGTTTCACGCTCCGCGACACGAACGTGTACCGGTTCGATCTGCGCAGCTGAGCCGCTGCTCAGCTCCAAGCGGCGGCGGTGCTCGGCGTCGGTGCGGTCGTCGTCGTGGTGGACGGCGGCGTGCTGGTCGCGGGTAGGAGCGTCGTCGGCACGGCCACCGTGGTCGGCGGCGAGGTGGTGCCCGTCGTGTCGGTCGTCGCGGGTGTCGCGGTCGTCGACGTGAACGGCCGGGTCGTCAGTGCACTCGACGAGGGGAGCAGCGGCGCCACGCTGTTCGGCGTCGACGTCGTGGTGGTCACGTCCGCCGACGAGCCCGAACCGGATTGCCCGAAGATAAAGGCGCCGACCGCAACGGCGACAAGCAGGACCACGATCATCAGCGCGCCGACGAGTCGGTCGGGTCGCGGACGCGTCGGTGGGCGAGGCCGCACGGCGTGCACTTCGCGGGTGGGTCCGGTGACGGGCACCTCGCCCGTTGGGTCGTCCCAGCTCGCCATCCGAGGCGAGTTACCCGCGCCGCGTGTCGGTCAACCACTGTCCGCGAACGCGACCGAGACTCGGCGCGGTCGGGCGGCACTACCCCGCGCAGCCGTTGTGCGGGTTGTCGTAGCGGGCATCGCGGCGCCAGCCACCCTGGTCCCAGCCGTCGCGGTCCAGGCCGAGATGGTTCAGCACCGCGTGCGCGATCGCCGCGGCACCGTCGGGGCAGAGATGGAAGCCGTCCGGCTTGCGCAGCAGACGGCCATCAACGACCCGCGGCGCTTGCCCGTCCCGGGTCTCCAGCGCGGGGCCGATGTCGAAGTAGTCGATGAGATCGGGATAGCGCGACGGCAGTGCGGCGAACATGCGATCCTGCGCGCCCGCACGATCGCGGGCGTCCGGCAGGATCTGCTCACTCGGGAACACCGACAGCCACAGGACGTGTGCACCACCGCGCGTCAGCCGCGCCACGGTCGTGTTGACGAGCGCGTCGTACGCCGCCCAACCGTGCGAGACGACGAAGTCACTGTCCCAAGTGCCGAGGCCGACCACTATGAGGTCGGGCTGGTACTTGTCGATCGCGGTCGACCACATGTCCTGGACGCCGTCGGGGCGGCTGAGTCCTTCGCCGGGATACGCAGTCGAAACGAGGCGCGTCCCGGCCGCCGCGAAGCCGGCGACGAGCGCCGGCGCGGCGTCATAGGTGCCGGAGTCGCCGATGACGAGCACGGTCTTCGGTTGCGGGAGGTCGGTCAGGGCGGTGGTCGGCGGGGCCGCCGTGGTCACCGGCGCGGCCGAGGCGGGCGTGGCGGTGGCGAGGGCCGCGATTCGTGACGGTGTCTGCGCCGGCGTCGAGAGCGCGGGGGTGGCGTCGACGATCGACGCGGGCGGCGCGCTCACATCGAAGTCCGCGTAGGCGGCAACCTGCCGGCTCGGCAGTGCGAACAGCGCGACGGCTGCGGCGGCGATGCCGATTGGGGCCAGTGGGAGCGCGAGCGTGCGCGCCGCGTGTTTGTACGGGCGCTCGACCAGCATCCACGATGCCGCGGTCAAAGCCGAGATGAGAGCGACGCGCACGGCGAGCAGGGCTGGCCCGGCGAACGGCGAGGTGTCCTTCGTGACGAGCACGATCACCGGCCAATGCCAGAGGTAGATGCCGTACGAGACCCGACCGATCGTTCGCAAGGGACCTCGGTCGAGCGCAGCAGCGACCGGGCCGGGGCGCGTGACGGCGACGACGACCACGGCGGCGACGACCGCGAACACACCGAAGCCGCCGCGGTAGAGGGTCGACGGCGTGTCGAGCAGTGCAAAGGCGGCGAGCACGCCGATCAACGCGGGCACGCTCGCGAATTGCAGCCGGCGCGAGGACGCTTCGCTGTCGAACCGGCGGGCGGCGATGGCAGCCAATGCGCCGATGAGGAACGCCTGCGCGCGCGTATCGGTGCCGTAGTAGAGGCGCAGCGGGTCCCTGTGTGGATCGAACCACAAGGCCATCAGCGCGGCGGAAGTCGCGGCTCCGGCCGCGGCGACCATCACGAGGGGACGCAGCCGACCGCGGGCCAGCAGCAGCACACCCACGACGACGAGCGGCCAGATCACGTAGAACTGCTCCTCGATCGCGAGTGACCAGAGGTGCAGCAGTGGTGACGGCGACGAGCTGAGGGTGGCGTAGCTCGTGCCGTCGTGCACGAGCTTCCAGTTGCCGACGTACAGCAACGACGCGGCGCCCTGGCCGCGGACGGTGGGCTCGAGCGTGTCGGGTCCGACGATGCTCACCCAGACGGCGACGCCCGCGAGCAGCGCGAGAAGGGCGGGCACGAGACGGCGGAACCGCCGGATCCAGAAGGCCACCAGCCGGATCGCGCCCGATCGTGTCCGCTCGTCGACGAGCAGCCCGGTGATGAGGAAGCCCGAGAGCACCATGAAGAGGTCGACGCCGAGGAAGCCGGCCGGCAGGCGGTCGGGCCAGAGGTGGTACACCACCACGGCGATGACCGCGATCGCGCGAAGCCCGTCGAGTCCCCCGACCCGGGCGCGGTCCTCGACTCCGACACTCACCCCCACAGGAACATGTTGGCCGAATCGAGAGCGCTGACGCCATGGGTCGTTGCGATCGCGCTCGTCGTCGCGAGCGCGTGTCGATCGGACGCCGCGCCCGACACGCGCTATCGCGTGCCGAGGTTCACGCGCATCCACGTCGAGCGCGATGTGACCTACGACGCTTCGTCCCAATTGCGGCTGGACATCTACGAACCGGATGCAGATCGCGAGACGATGCGTCCCGCCCTCGTGTGGGTGCACGGCGGCGGGTTCACAGGAGGCGACAAGTCAGCCGGCCCACTGATCGACTTCCCACGGAGCTTCGCCGCGCTCGGCTATGTCGCGCTGTCGATCGACTACCGGCAGCTCGCGCCGTCTCCGTGTGTGACCGACGCGATCGACTCCCCGGCGTGTACCCGCGCCGCGGATGCGGCGATCCACGATGCGGGCGCGGCCGTGGCCTGGCTGCGCTCGAACGCGGGCTCCTATCGGGTGGATCCCACCCGCATCGCCGTCGCGGGGGAGTCGGCCGGGGCCATGGTGGCGGTCGGTGTCGGCACCGAACCTCAGCGCGACCCTTGGGTGCGGGCGTGGGTCTCGGTTTCGGGTGGCGTAGCGCCCGGACGCACCGTGCCGCCCGGCGCCGCGCCTGGCCTGCTGTTCAGTGGTACCGACGACCCGCTCGTGCCGGTGCAGCGGTCCACGACGACGGCAGAGGCGATGCGGGCAGTCGGTGCGGACGTCGTGCTGCGCACGCTCGACGGAGCCGGTCACGTGCCGGTGCAGTATGCGCCGCTGTTCGAGACCGAAGCGCGCGACTTCCTGTACGACCGTCTCGATCTCGCCGATCTGTGATCTGATCGGGCGAGCTCGTCAGTGCTGGTGTGGCAGCTTCGGGAGCCGCAGCCAGCGCGGCCAACGGCTGCGCGTCGCCCGCAGCTCGCCCAGCTCCGCCTCGATCGCGGTGCGCTGCTCGCTGGTCGGATCGCCGGCGAGCAGCCCTTCGAGGAAGGCGATGCGGTTGCGCACCCACTCGTCGCCGTCGACGGTCGGCACGATGGTCAGCCCGCCTCGGGATGGGCGGCGAGGTAATCGGCCGCGGGGATGCGTTCCGGCGTGTCGTAGCCGACTGGAAGGTGCACGTCGCCGAGCGTCGTCACGTAGAAGACCTCCCACCGATAGTACGCGCGGTACGCGAAGGGATCGAGTGCGAGCACCGCAGCAATGTCCTTGATCGCGTCGACGTAATGCTGGCTGTTGTTGTACGCGTACAGCGCGCCGTCGACGTTGCCGTCGGCGAAGCCGTTGTGCGCGAGATAACGCGCCGCGGCCATGATCGAGTCGCGCGGCGCGTTGATGTCTCCGCCGGCGCCGTAGCTGTCCCACGTCGACGGCATGAACTGCATCGGGCCCTGCGCGCCGGCCGAGCTCAGGCCTTCGATGCGGCCCATGTCGGACTCGATGAGATTGATGGCGGCGAGGTAGTTCCACCCGACGCCGAACTGCTGCTGCGCGTCGCGATAGTCCGCGAGCAGCTCCGACTGCCGCGCCGGAGCGACGATGCGCCACGCCGGCAGCGTGTCCTTCAGCGGTCCGCCGGGGATGAGCGCGAGGTCGTTGCGGGCGTAGAGATTGTGTGCGACGGCAGTTCGCAGCGCGGCGGGTGCACGGCTGATGATCATGTCGTACAGCTCGGGATGCTGGCCGAGACGCCGGTACGCGACCTGTTGGAGATGTGCGGCGGCGTCGAGCTCGTTTGGAGACGCGTTCGGTTCGCGGATCGTGACCTCGGCGATCGCGAGCTGGTCAGCGGCCGCGGTCGGGTCGGCGGCGAGCGCGACGGGCGCGGATGCCGCTGGACGCGGTGGCGCAGCCGTGGCCGGCGGCGCCTGGTCGATGCCGGCGACCGCGCCATCTCTCAACGTGGTGGTCGGCCCGCTCGACGCGGGGCGCCCGGCGATCTTCGTTCCGCCGCCGCTCGCGCGGATCACCGCGACGACGCCCGCGATGACGATCACCGCGATCACGGCGACGAGTACGCGAGAACGACTGGTCACTTCGTGACCCGGATCAGACCCTCTTGTGTGACCGACGCGATGAGGCGGCCGGTCTCGGTGTAGATGAGGCCTCGCGCCAGCCCGCGCGCGTTCGAGCTCGACGGCGTGTCCTGCACGTAGAGGAGCCATTCATCCGCTCGGAACGGGCGGTGGAACCACATCGCGTGGTCGAGACTCGCCATCATCAGGTGCTCTTCGTCCACGTTGCCACGGTGAGGGTTCAAGGCGGTGTCGAGCAGCGTCATGTCCGACGCGTAGGTGAGCACGCACATGTGGATCGTGGGATCGTCGGGGAGTCGACCGTCAGCGCGGAGCCACACACGCTGATACGGAGGCAGCGCGTCCTTGCGATCCATCGGCGACCAGTCCACGTTGCGGGTGTCGATCGGGCGTGGGCGGGTGTACCACTCGCCGAGCTTCTCCTTGAACGGCTCGTAGCGCTCTTCGAAGGTGGGGAGCTCGTTCGCGTGGGGCACGTCTGGCATCGGGAGCTGAAAGTCGAGCCCCGGTTCCTCCCGATGGAACGACGCCGAGAGGTTGAAGATGGCCTTGCCGTGCTGGATGGCGACGACGCGACGAGTCGTGAACGACCGGCCGTCGCGGATGCGATCGACGTCGTAGAGGATCGGGATGGTGGGATCGCCGGGATGCAGGAAGTACGCGTGCAGTGAGTTGACGCGCCCGTTCGCGGGATCGACGGTGCGCGCCGCGGCGACGAGAGCCTGGCCGGCCACCTGTCCGCCGAACACGCGCTGCCGCTGCTCGTCGGGACTCACGCCGCGGAAGATGTTCACCTCGATCGACTCGAGGTCGAGCAGCGCGACGAGGTCGTCGACTTGAGCCTGAGGCATCGCACAGTTTGTCGCGCGTAGGTTGAGGCGATGGCGACGAGCTTCCCGGACGGCTTCCGCTGGGGCACGGCCACGGCCGCACACCAGATCGAGGGTGGAAACTGGAACAACGACTGGTGGGCGTGGGAGCACACGCCCGGGTCGGGTTGCGCCGAGTCGAGTGGAGACGGGTGCGACTCGTGGAACCGTTGGGCCGACGATGTCGCGCTGTGTCGCGACCTCGGCTTCGACAACTACCGATTCTCGATCGAGTGGAGCCGCATCGAACCGGAAGAGGGCGAGTGGTCGCCGGCGTCGATCGAGCACTACCGCCGCCAGTGCGTCGCGTTGCTCGACGCCGGTGTCGAGCCCGTGGTGACGTTCCATCACTTCA